>CADANR010000101.1 GCA_902789265.1 uncultured Lachnospiraceae bacterium
CCTTGCCCTTTTTCATCCATATCTATTATTTTTATATTAACTACATCATTCTTTTTATAATTAAATTCTACCATTATCCTTCCTCAATCGGGAGCGTCAATGCATTCACTCGCCCCTCGTCAACCTTATATTGCTATCCAGAAACCGATTGAATCCGAGCCAGTCCTTACTTACGGTATAATCCGCAATCTCCGTAAAGATTTCAAGTTTCGCATCCATGTCATCCGCATAATTTAACGCAACCGCCTCCACAAGGGAAGGAACCTTCGGAGAACCGTATTCCAGTTTTCCGTGATGAGAAAGAATACAGTGTTCTATCTCGGATTTCAGTACAGGCGGGAATTCGGGAATTGACCCTGCCGCCTTCTCAATCATCTGCGCACCGAGTACAATATGTCCGAGTAAATTTCCGTCATCGGTATAATCATTCTCCGGGAATAAGGAAAATTCCTTCGTCTTTCCGATATCATGCAAAAGTGCGGCAGTAACTAAAAGGTCGCGGTTGAGTACCAGATAATGTCCTGCCATGTAATTGCAATTATCCGTTACCGATAAAGTGTGTTCCAGAAGACCGCCGATAAATGCGTGGTGCACGCTTTTGGCCGCCGATGATTTTTTAAATTTCCCTGCAAACTCCTCATCCTCAATAAAAATTTTCTTAAGAAGCGCCGACATATGCGGATTCTTTACCGACTCAATATATGCGGTAAGTTGCTGCCACATTTCATCAATGTTTTTATTCGTCATCGGAAAATAATGATCCGGGTTATATTCGCCGGGCTTTGCGATTGATGCCTGCTTGATGGTAAGCTGCAACGCGCCGTTGAAGGTACTTACTTCTCCGTATATATCAATGAAATCACCGGGGTCGAAATCCACGATGGAAGGAGAATTTAAGTCCCATACCTTTGCTTCGATTGTCCCGGTCTTATCCTGCAGAAGGACACTCCAGTGCTCTCTTCCGTTCTTTGTCACAATATTGTTTTTCTGTTTACAGTAATAGATATCGCGAACGGAATTGCCTTCCTGCAAGTCTCTGATGTATTTCATATAAATCCTCCTATTCGGTACGAAGTCCCAGTTTTACCGTTACATTTATTTCTTTGTATTCTTCTCCGGCAGAACGAAGAAGAGTTAACGGTACTTCATCTTCCGGCTTATATTTACGAAGTCTTTCCTCGACCTCCGCTGCCGAACCCATCTTACTTCCGTCAAGTGCAACAATGATGTCACCGGCTGCAATTCCGACTTCCATCGCGGGAGAATCAAGCTCTACTTTTCTTACAAATGCACCTTCCGGGATTCCGTTTTCAATCGCCTGCGGTGTGATTTCAACCATTGTAATTCCAAGGAAGGTACGCTCCACATCGTTGGATAAATCTTCAATCAGATGCTTTAATTCCGAAATTCCGATTGCGGAAATCTGATTGCCCAAATCGTTATTGTTATACTTCTGATTGATAATTCCGATTACCTGTCCTTTGGTGTTGATTAAGTAACCTTCCGCATTCTTGCTGCCGTAAATATCGGTCGTGATTAATTTATAATTGTGATCCGTTGTGTTGATTGGCGTACCGAGCGAAGTAATGATTCCGTAACCGAGGGAATCGGAATATCCCATCGGGTCACCGATTGCCAAAACCACATCTCCTAAATGATTTCCGACATTGGAATTACCGAGCGTTGCATAGGTAATCTCCCCTTCTTCATCCTTCGGAACATAGCTTACGGGAATACTTAAAATCATGATGTTCGTAGCTTTATCACGTGCAACGGGAGTAGCCTGAATGACCTCGCCGGTCGGGAAAGTTACATCGATTTCTTCCGCAGAGGAAAGATATGAATAATTCGTAACAATAAATACATCCGTTCCGTTATCGGCTACCATGATTCCCGAAACGCTGCTCTTTTTTTCATATACGTTACTGAACCAGTCCACATCCGAAGAGGAACCCGTTACGGTAACCATACCCTGTTTCGTATTCTCCGCAAGTGAAGACAGTTTTCCGTATAATTTCTGATAATCTTCAATCTCCAGATCCGTTTTCTGGATGGAGCTCATAATCGGAAGTGTGGGTTCCGCCGGCTTGTCTTTTTCATCCAGTTCCTGCTGATCCTGAATCATGTCTTCCGGCAAAACTTCATTTACTTCCTCCGGAAGCGTGGTATCGGGCAATGAAATCGTCGGCTTTTCTTCCTTCGGGGAAACAAGCTTCGTCAGTGTCGGTTCCAGCAAAATAAAAACAAGCGATGCAATTACACCGAACATGATGGCCAGTGCACCGGTTGTAAATGTTCTTTTAATTAGTTTCCTTTTGTTTATGGGGCGTTTTTTGATCTGCTCCTGCATAAAGGAATAATCGTCATTTTCCTGTTTCTTTTCCATATTCTCTCCGTGGATATTTCAGTCTGAAGGTCTTTTGACCCTTGCATCATTTTATCATATATTGAAAGACTTTAAAACGGGCAACGCAAAAAGCCGTTTTTCGTTAAGAAACTGTCTTTTCCATTGATTTTATGCTATGATTAGTCCGTATGAACGAGAAATCTTTACACATTTTGGAATATGATAAGGTAATCGGTAAATTAACGGATATGGCGCATTCCGAACCCGGCAAGGAAAAATGCCGGAATTTAGTTCCCATGGACGACATATCCTTGGTGATTCATGCCCAGGAAGAGACCGCCGACGCAGTGTCCCGCGTTCTTCGTTTAGGAAGGATTTCCTTTCAGGGAAACCGAAATTTGTCCTTTTCCCTGCATGCGCTGACCCTCGGCTCCACAATCTCCCAGCCGGAACTTCTTCATATTGCGGAAGTTCTGGAATGTGCACATAGAGTAAAGAAATTCGGAGAAAAAGAAAGAGAAGAAGATCCTTCGGATTCCTTAACGTTCTACTTTGATGCACTGACTCCGGTTACCTCCTTGCAAAAGGAAATCAGAAGGTGTCTTATAAGTGAGGAAGAAGTTGCGGACGATGCATCTTCCAATCTTAAGAATATCCGTCGTTCCAAATTAACCTACAACAATAAGATTCATACGCAGTTAAACCAGATGGTGAATTCCACCTTTCATGCGTATCTTCAGGATGCGGTCATCACGCAGAGAAACAACCGTTACTGCCTTCCCGTCAAAGCGGAATATAAAAATGCCGTCCACGGAATGATTCATGACCAGTCCAAAGCCGGCTCCACCTTCTTTATCGAACCGGCACAGATTGTGGAATATAACAATAAACTTCAGGAACTCGAAGCCGAGGAAAAAGAAGAAATCGAAAGAATTCTTGCCACTTTAAGTGCACAGGCGGCGGAAGAAGTATCGCAGATTGATGCGGACTGCCGGGTACTCTCTGAGCTGGATTTCATTTTTGCAAAAGCAAATCTTGCGCTTTCCATGAATGCCACCAGGCCGGAATACCAGCAGGAGCATTTCTTCGAAATCAGAAAAGCAAGACATCCTTTTCTCGATCCGAAAAAAGCGGTTCCGATTGATTTAAAACTCGGCGAAGATTATACACTTTTGATTGTCACCGGTCCCAACACAGGCGGCAAAACGGTATCCTTAAAAACCGCCGGACTCTTAAGTTTAATGGGACAGTCCGGACTTCATATCCCGGCATCTTCATCCTCGAAGATGTGCATTTTCCGGGATATTTATGCGGATATCGGAGACGAGCAGAGTATCGAACAATCCTTAAGTACCTTCTCTGCACACATGACCAACATTATATCGATTTTGAAATCCGCGGATGAAAACTGCCTATGTCTTTTTGATGAACTCTGTGCAGGAACGGATCCGACCGAAGGCGCCGCACTTGCGATAGCAATTCTGAAATCCTTAAAAGAAAAGGGAATTCTCACCATGGCAACCACGCATTACAGCGAATTGAAGGTGTTTGCCATCACTGCTCCTTTCGTGGAAAATGCAAGCTGCGAGTTCAACGTGGAGACCCTTTCTCCGACATACCGCTTACTTATCGGCATTCCCGGAAAGAGTAACGCATTTGCAATTTCCCAAAAACTCGGTCTTCCGGGTGACATTATCGAAGATGCCAAAGGGGAAATTACCGAAACGCAGGAAAGCTTTGAAGACCTGCTTGCGGGACTTGAGAAAACCAGACAGGAACTGGAAAGTAACCGGCAGTCCATAGAAGACGATAAATTACGAATTGAAAAACTTAAGCAAGAATTCGAGGAAAAGAATGCATCCCTTTCGCAGAAAAGAGAGGACATTTTAAGACAGGCCAACGAAGAAGCAAAGGAAATCTTAGAAGACGCCAAGGATACGGTGGATGCTGCTATCCGCTCCTTCCATAAAAACGGTGATATCCGCACCATGGAGAAAACAAGAGCGGATCTTCGCGGAAAAATCAATACCCGCAAGGATGCACTTGCACCGAAAAAAACGGAAAAGAAAAACGACAAACCGTTACGTGCGGAGGATATTAAGAAGGGCGATTATCTCGAAATCATTTCCATGAAGTTAAAGGGATATGTAAATACCCTTCCGGATTCCAAAGGAAATCTGATGATTACCAGCGGTGTCATGCAGATTAAAGCGAAACTTTCGGATGTAAGACGGGCGGAAGAAGAAGTTGAAAATCCTTTAAAGAAAAACGGAAAACGCGGCAGCAATTATTCCGGTACGTTTTCCAAGGCAAAAACGATTTCTCCGGAAATCAACCTTTTGGGACAGACCGCCGACGAAGCGGTTGCCAACCTGGATAAATACTTAGATGATGCCTATCTTTCGCATCTTCAGAGTGTCCGTGTGGTGCATGGTAAAGGCACCGGAGTTTTAAGAGATGCGGTTGCCAGACATTTAAAGAAATTATCGTATGTGAAATCCTTCCACCTTGGAGAATACGGCGAAGGAGATGCCGGAGTCACAATTGTGGAATTTAAGTAATATTCGGCGTCAAAATGTGTTATGCTAATCATGTATTATTTATAATAAAAAAACGGAGAAAATGAAAAATACTGAAAAAGGGGGAGAAACATGAACAAACAGAAAATTTTAATCGTAGACGACGATAATAATATCGCGGAATTAATTTCCCTTTATTTAACCAAGGAGTGCTACGAAACCATGATCGTCGGTGACGGTGAAGCGGCTCTGGAAGCGGTTCCCGCATTCGAGCCGAACTTGATTTTACTTGACTTAATGCTTCCCGGAATCGACGGATATACGGTATGCAGAGAGGTACGTTCCAAAACAACCACTCCGATTATCATGTTATCCGCCAAGGGAGAAATTTTTGATAAAGTACTCGGACTGGAAATGGGCGCTGACGACTATATGCAGAAGCCCTTCGATTCCAAGGAATTAGTAGCCCGCGTAAAAGCGGTTCTTCGCCGCTACAAACCGGCTGCCGCAGCGCCGCAGGTGGAGAACACCGGCGACCGCACCGTGGAATACCCGGGACTGACCGTTTCCTTAAGCAATTACTCCGTTATTTACAACGGAAAGAGCGTGGATATGCCGCCCAAGGAGCTGGAGCTTTTATTCTTCCTTGCATCCTCACCGGGACAGGTATTCACACGTGAACAGCTTTTAAATCAGATCTGGGGTTATGATTACACGGGTGATACCAGAACCGTGGATGTTCATATCAAGCGTATCCGCGAGAAAATCAAAGATACCCAGGACTGGAGAATCGATACCGTATGGGGTGTCGGCTATAAATTCTTAGTAACTTCCAAGTAACAATAATTGAGCAGGGTATACATTCATGCCTTAAGGAAGCCGAAGGGGAAAACAGCATGCGAATGCGAAAGGCGCTGTATTTTAAGTTCATATTGGCCTATTTGATTTTCGCCTTTTTCGGTGTATTTATGATTGCGACCTTTGGTGCAACCATGATCCGTAACCAGATTGTACAGCACGAAGCGGACGCCCTTTATAAAGAGGCAAACCGGATTGCAAATACCTATGCATCCGACCTTTACACCAACCGGGCGGCACTGGATACCGTAAAGCAGCAGCTCGATTTCTTAGATGATTATTTATCCTCCGATATCTGGATTATTAATCCGTCCGGCTTAATCGTCCTGGATTCCTCTTCCCCGATTGAAGTGGAAAACCCGGTTACCGTGGAAGGTTTCGACTCCACTGTTTACGCCGGCAAATTTTACTCCGTCGGGGATTTCTTCGGTTTCTTCGAAGATGATGTCTTAAGTGTATATTCTCCGATTACCAACGGCTATAAGGTGCAGGGCTATGTGTTCATTCATAAGCCCATGACCGAATTACAAAAGCTGACGGATTCCATGCTGAACATCTCATACATTCTGCTTGGAATTTTCCTTTTACTTTCCCTGATCATTCTGATCTTCTTTAATGAAGTAGTTTACAAACCGCTTAAGAAAATCACGACCGCAACCGAACAGTATGCGGAAGGAAATCTGCATTACGAACTCAGTGTGGATTCCGCCGATGAAATGGGATATCTTGCCGCAACGCTTTCCTATATGGCTTCGGAACTGGCAAAGAGTGAAGACAATCAGAAAAAACTCGTGGCGAATGTTTCGCATGATTTCCGATCTCCTTTAACCTCCATCAAAGGCTATTCGGAAGCAATGTTGGACGGCACCATTCCGCCGGAAATGCATGAAAAATACCTGACCATCCTTGTCAATGAATCCGAACGGTTAATCAAGCTTACCAACAATCTTTTAACCTTAAACAACTTAAATATCGAAGGACTTGTATTGGATTTATCCGTATTCGATTTAAACGATATAATCCGGAAGACCGCAGCTACCTTTGAAGGAAACTGCCGCGAAAAGAAGATTTCATTAAACTTAATTCTGACCGGAGAAACAATGCCGGTTAAAGCAGACCTCGGAAAAATCCAGCAGGTACTTTATAATCTTTTAGACAACGCAATCAAGTTTTCCAACCGTGATTCCGA
>CADANR010000102.1 GCA_902789265.1 uncultured Lachnospiraceae bacterium
ACAAAGCAAAGGGAATCCGGCTGTGAAACATAATATCCTTTTATATTTTCAAAACGCATGGAATTTGCGAATTCCGCATTTAGTTTCACGAGATTTGCAGACCGGATGACAGAAGGCAATGCCACAAAAATGCGAAGCCCGGAATGTTTTGTTAAGATTTGTTCCGTTTGTTTGATTAAGGAATCGTTGAAAAAGGAAACCGGAATGCAGATTTCGTCCGTATAATCTGCGCATTCGCAAATTGCTTCCAACTGTTCGGTAGTTGTAACAAAGAAAATCATTGTATTATAACGTTTTTCAGTGTCCGTTTTATGTTCTGAATCTGTTTCCTGCTTATAACCGGAATTATTTACGGTTTCTTCGATTTCCGGCATTTCATATACGGGTTCATCCAAATCGATTAAATTGGGAAACGCACCTACGCTGGCGATTCTTCTTACGGAATAGGAATCCAACAGCTCTTCCGTCAGTTTCTCTTCTGCCGTTCTTCTTAACGCATTTATGGATCCGACGGGTAAAAATGCATCATCGGAAAGGGAAAGAGCGTTAATTTCAAGAGAATAAAAACCGTTACTGCTTTTACGAAGTCTTTTGATTAAGTCTTCATGCTTTAAAGGCGCATTCTGTGCCTTTTGAACAAGGTCTCCCGTAACGCTAATACAGGTTTTGCCGTTAATAATTAACTTTGCTTCTTTCCCGGTTTCAAAGAATGCATTAACGGGTACGGATACGGGCACCTTATTTCTGCAGTAACAATCTGTTAATTTGGCGCATAATGTATCATCCGTTTTGTTATAGGAAGGCGATTTAATGCTGACCATGTCTTTGCTTTTGGATTTTTCATAATACCCCTGTTGCAAATCCGTTCGCAAATACAAGGATTTTAACTGCTCCAAATCTTTCGGATCCACTTTATAGGCGGATTTATCGGATAATCCAAGATAATAATCAATGTATTTGCGGTAAATTGCGCTGACACCCGAAGCATATGCAGCGGATTTCATACGCCCTTCGATTTTAAAAGACGTAATTCCGGCATCAATCAGTTTCGGGAGAATATGTAATGTACAAAGGTCTTTTAAAGACAATAAGTACATTTCATTTCTTTCTTTTTCAAGTTTATACGGCTGTCTGCAGGGACCGGCACAACGGCCGCGGTTTCCGCTTCTGTTTCCTAAGAAAGAAGAAAAAAGACAGTGACCGGAATAACAATAACACATGGAGCCGTGGATAAAGCACTCCGTTTCGATTCCGAGCTCGTTAATCTGCTTAATTTCCTCTAAAGACAGTTCTCTTGCGGGCACAATTCTCTTGGCACCAAGACGTTGCATTTCTTTTGCGCCCAAGAAACTGGTGACACACATCTGTGTGGAAACATGTAATAAATCCGGGAATTTTTCATGAATATATGTGAATACGCCGAAATCCTGTACGATTACACCGTCGAGCCCCGCAAGATAAAAGGGTTCTAAAAAATCCGAAAGAAGGTTTAATTCATCATTCTTGGTCAGGGTATTCACGGTTAAATAAATCTTTTTTTCGTGAACGTGCGCATACATAAGCGCTTCCAAAATTTCTTCTTTCGTCAGATTCTTTGCATAAGCGCGGGCACCGAACATGTCTCCGGCTAAATACACCGCATCCGCACCAGCGTTTATTGCACCTAAAAAAGCCTGAAAGTCTCCGGCAGGAGCAAGCAATTCAGGCATTTTTGTAAGGGTTTGTGCTGTTTTGGAATAATCAGACATTCGATTAAGCCTTATTATTATCTTTACGGTCGCGTTCTTTTAACTCGGTTTCCAGGCGGATAATCTTCTTTTCTTTTTCCGCCAAATCGGACTTTAAGGTATTTAAGCTCTTGTCCTGATTGTCCAGCTTAATCTGGGTGGAAATGAGCTGGTGCTTAATATTGCAAAGGTCATCTTCTCTGCTCTTTAATTCATCCTCTAAAAGAGCAATCTGATTCTTTGCCTTAAAATAGTCGTCCGCCACGTTAAACTGCAGAAGAAGATTCTGATAATCCAGAGTCAGTCTTCTGAAGCCGTCGTCTTTGTTGAAATCATTATATTTTCCGTTTAAGTAGGTCGCAACCTTCTGCAAATACTCTTCGCTTTCGTAACCGCTTATGGTAAATACTTTTCCGCCTACAATTACTTCGGTATCGATTTTAGATGACATAGATTAATTCCTCCGGAATGTTCGTTCTAGTATGCATAAAACTGTCAGTATGCTTAAAATCGCATAATGTTATCAACATCAATAATTATACATGAATGACCTTATTCATTCAATAGAAAATGGTAAACGCCGTATGTATTCCGTTATGGTTTTTATATTTTCATTATACGTTTGCTTAATGTTTCTTTCTTATTCTTTGAATTCCAGGTGAAAATGCTCATATGCCTGCTTTGTGACAACCCTTCCTCTCGGAGTTCTCTGAAGCAGTCCGTTTTTCATAAGATAAGGTTCGTAAACATCTTCAATCGTACCGGAATCTTCGCCGATGGTTGCAGCCAGTGTTTCCAGACCTACGGGGCCTCCGTCAAATTTCTCAATCATCGTAAGAAGCATGCTTCTGTCAATATGATCAAGACCGAGTTTATCTACATCCAGCATATCAAGTGCTTCATTGGCAATTTGAAGTGTAATCACACCGTCACCGCATACCATGGCATAATCGCGAACGCGTTTTAAAATGCGGTTCGCAAGTCTCGGTGTGCCCCTGCTTCTTCTGGCCATTTCCAACGCTCCGTCCTTATCGGTTTCAATACCGAGTTTTTTGGCGGAATTTAAGATGATTAAAGACAATTCTTCCGGTGTGTAGAATTCCAAACGGTGAATCAGACCGAAACGGTCTCTTAAAGGTGCCGTCAGCATTCCTGCTCTTGTTGTTGCACCAACCAGTGTAAAATGCGGCAAATCCAGTCTGACGGATTTGGCATTCGGACCATCGCCAATCATAATATCTATGCAGAAATCCTCCATGGCCGGATATAAAACTTCTTCAACCTGTCTGTTCAGGCGATGGATTTCATCAATGAAAAGGATATCTCCTTCGGACAACATATTCAGAATTGCAGCAATATCACCGGGCTTGTCAATTGCCGGACCGGAAGTAACCTTGATATTTACGCCCATTTCATTTGCAAGAATCGTTGCAAGTGTCGTTTTTCCAAGTCCCGGAGGTCCGTAAAGCAAAATGTGGTCAAGCGGCTCCTGTCTCATCTTTGCGGCATTAATTGTAATATTAAGGGATTCCTTGATTTTGCTCTGCCCGATATAATCCTTTAAGGTTACCGGACGAAGTGATTTATCCAGAACCTTGTCTTCGTTTGTAATTTTCGTCTCAATTACTCTTCCTGCCATTTCAATTCCTCTATGAAACAATTTACTATTATTTATTTTAAAGTATTAAACCAGGTAAATTACAGCCTGACGATTGGCAACTGTTGCGAAGGGTGAGTTGCCTCCGCATCCGAACCCTGAGTAATTGTTGCAATCGTCAGGCGTACCACAACATACTCAGAGCAAAGAATGTGAGCCATTTATTTATAAAAACATTACATTACGTAACGCAAGTTTCAGCAACTCTTCGGCACTTAACCCATCTTTTCCTTCAATCATATCCACAGCCTTAGCCGCATTCGCCCTGGAATATCCTAAGTTTACCAATGCCGTAATGCAGTCCTCTTCTTCTCTTGTATATGTCTTTGCAGACATGTTCTTCTCGGGAGTCTGTGATTTTCCGGAAACAGTACCGAGTGTTGTAAAGTCGGTCTTCATCTTGTCTTTTAAATCATTAATCACCCTGCCCGCAGTCTTTGCGCCGATTCCAGGCGTTTTGGCAATGGTTTTGACATCCTCTGTTGCAATGGCAACCTTGGTTTCGTCCACTCCGATTATAGCAATCATTGTCTGGGCAGTTTTCGGACCGACACCGTTCACGGAAATTAATGTTTTAAATAACTCCAGTTCCTCCTTTGAAAGAAAACCGAAAAGAATGAATTTATCCTCGCCTACGGATGTATACGTATAGAATTTGACCGGATCTCCGATTGACGGTAACGGTAACAAAGAAGAATCGTGAACGTGAATATTAACTCCGATTCCGTTTACATTTACTACCACATTATCCTGTTCGATATCGGCGAGTACGCCGTCGAAAAATGCATACATAGCTTAAGCTCCTTTATCGCTTGAAACGATTTTATTAAGTGTCGGGTAAAGCATTTTGCAAAACAATCCAGTAACCGCTCCGAAAAAAAGACCTGCAGCTGCAAGAACCGGAAGGTAATACAATAATCCGGGCAGATGAGTTATAAAAAATGCGACCGCAACCTGTCCCATGTTATGAAAAAAACCGCCGAGCATTCCGATTCCTATCGGCGAAAAAATGTCTTTCTTTTTGTAAAAAGCCCACATAATAAGAAAACTGAGTAAAGCTCCGGCCAAAGAATACATCAGGGAATACAGACTTCCGAAAAGAAGTGCGGAAAGCAATACTCTTGCAAAATTGATAATTGCGGCCTCAAGCGGTCCGTACAGGTAAAGAATCAAAAGAATAAATCCGTTTGCAAGTCCCAATTTTACTCCGGGTGCAAATGGAAAAACAGGAATTAAGCTTTCCACATAGGAAATAATCATAGCAAAACTTAAAAGAAGACCGAGATATGCAATTTTTTTAAGTGACTGTTTTTGCTTTGATTTCAATTCCTACTCAGACTCCAGAATAAAGGACAGTTTGTGCGGCAGACAGATAATTGAGTCTCCGACTTTTGATATGGGTGCCGTATGAACGCAGATCTGATTCGCACAATCCGCCTTAACAACATTTGCTTTTCCGTCTTTGATTTCCAATATATTATAATGATCGTCACCGGTCGGAATCATTACGGTCAGGTCCTCATTCAAAGGATACCGGTATCTCTCCGTTCCGTTTTCGTAAACTACACACTCTACGGCTTTGGGTTTCAAAAAAATGAATAAAACACTTGAAAGAATTGCAACGAACAGGACAAAAAGCAGAATAATATCGCCCTTTTTCATTTATGCTTCCCCTTCCGTACATTTCGGCATGGCAAGAGTTCCGGTACGTGATATCTCCGCAATATTGAATTTACGAATCATGGATAAAAGCTTTTCAATGTGTTCCGGAGTATCGCATAATGTGATAATCATATGCGTGGCGGTTGCATCCACGATATCGGCTTTTAAGAATTCACAGATTTCCATGAGTTCTCTTCGTTCCGCCGGAGAATACCTGACTTTAATCAGGATGACTTCTCTTAAAATTGCATCTTCACCTGAAAAAGTCCGCACCTTAATAACATCCAGCTTTTTGTTAAGCTGTTTTTCAATCTGCTCCAGCGTCTGCTTGGTACCGGTAGATACAATGGTCATATTGGAAACGGTTTTATCCTGTGTTTCTCCCACGGTCAGGGAATCGATATTATAGGATCTTCTTGCGAATAATCCTGCAACTTTGCTAAGAACACCGGATCTGTTTTCAACCCATACGGAATAAATTCGTTTCATCTGAATAATCCTCTTTATCTAATTTGCGGTAAAGGCATCGGCATCAACATCGATTTCCGCAATCACGGGGCCGTCTCCGGAAAGGATTTTACCGATGGAATCTTTCGCTTCCTCATTGTTGGAAACGAGTAAATACGGTATATCATAAGCCTTCGCAATCATGGAATAATCCGGAAGGCTGCATAAATCAACCATATTGTAACGATTCTCATAATGTGTATGCTGGTATTCCCGAATCATGCCGAGACACCTGTTATCCATAATAATAATTTTAATATTGCATTTTAAAAGTGCCGCAACGGACAACTCTCCCAATACCATCTGAATCGCTCCGTCACCGATAACACAGACTACCTGTTTCCCGGGAGCTGCAAGCGAGGCTCCGATTGCGGCAGGGATTGAATAACCCATGGTTCCCATTCCGCCGGATGTCAGAAAATGTCCGTGTTTTACGGTATAATTTGCACACGAATAAATCTGGTTCTGGCCGACATCTGCCACATAAACCGCATCATCATCAAGTGCGGTTGATAAAGTCTTTAAAAATTCATTCGGATCCACGTACTTTGCCGTGCTCTCTGTCTTCTCATCCCTGGTTTTGCTATAATATTTAAGCCTTTCCAGCCAGGGTGTGAAATCACAGGAAAGTTCCGCATTGTTAAGTTCTTCGAAGATTGCCTTCGCGTCGCCTACAATGGGGATGGATGGGCCGGCATTTTTACCGATTTCGGCCGGATCCACGTCGATATGAACAAGTATTTTATCCTTAGTAATCAAATCCGGCTGGCTGACAGCACGATCGGCCACTCTCGCACCGACCATAATTAAGACATCTGATTCGTTCATTGCACGGTTTGCATATTTCTTGCCGTTATTTCCAACCATTCCGATGTGTAAAGGATGATCTCCAGGCATAACACCGATGCCCACCATGGTAGTAACAACGGGAAGATTTATTTTCTGGGCAAAACGAATCACTTCTTCCTGGGCACCTGCGGAAATAACACCGCCGCCCACGCAGAGAATCGGTCTTTCGGCTTCGGAAAGAACATTCACTACTTTTTTAATCTGAACTGCATGCCCTTTTACTGTCGGTTTATATGTACGAAGCGAAATCTTGTCTATCGGTTCATATTCACCGCCGGGAGCATTCTGAACATCAATCGGTAAATCAATCAATACAGGTCCTTTACGGCCGGTGGATGCTATATAAAAGGCTTCTTTCACAATACGCGGAATATCTTTTGCGGCTCTCACCGAGTAAGAATACTTTACAAAGGATTCGCAGGCACCGACGATATCCGCCTCCTGGAACATATCGGAGCCGATTTGTTCGCACGGAACCTGTCCGGTGATACAGATCATCGGGATACTGTCTGCAAATGCTGTTGCAATTGCGGTGATTAAATTTGTAGCACCCGGGCCTGAGGATACGGCAACCACACCTACCCCGCCGGATACTCTGGAATATCCGTTTGCTGCATGACCCGCACTTTGCTCATTACGCATAAGAACAGGCTTGATTTCGGAATCTGTAATTGCATCATATAAAGGACAAATAGACACACCGGGATAACCGAAAATGTATTTTACATTTTCCGATTCCAGTGCTTTAACCAATAAATTTGCTCCGTTCATATAGTAAGTCTCCGATATTGTTTCTTGGATATTTATTACTTGGATATTAATACTTAGATATTGTTACTTGGCATTCTGCAGTGCAACACCTACATTTTTAATCTCTATGAATGCATTCTCATACTGGAGTTTAGCATTCTGCAAGGCGGTTTCGTCAGTTTTTTCGCTTTTGAAAGCTTCGTGATAATAAGATACGGCATTACTCATGCAGTTTGATGCATTGTTTGCATGCTCTTTTGCTTCCGGTACGGAAGCAGGCGAATCAATTTTGGCAAATTCTTTGAAATCATTATCCATCTGGTCTAAGATTTCCAGGAGCTTTGCATCGGCATCGGAAGCCTTGGAATCGATGGCATTAATTTTTGCATCATAGGAAGAAAGCTTTTGATAGAATTCGTTAACTTTTTCTGAGTAAGCCCCTGTATCGTCTTTCTTACAACCGAATACACAAAATGACATGGCGAGAATCAGACCGGTAACTACAATAATTTTAAAATATCTCTTCGCGCTCTTATGACTCATTTATGCGCCTCCGTAATCATAATTCATATTTCTAAAATACTTAAATCATAATCCTAAAAAATAAGTAGGGATTACAAACAATCCCTACTTATAGTATCATACTTTTTGACGATAATAAATTACTGTTTGTTAAACCAGTCTACTTCTCCGAAAATAGGAAGCTTGTAATCTTCGTCACCCTTTGCAATATTAACAATTGCCATAATGGTGAAAATGGTTCCGACAACGTAGCCGACGCAGGGTATACACCATACGATAGCAAGGATCAGTCCCTGTGTTATCATTCTGGTTCCAAGTTCCTCTTTCTTGTCCTTGAAGTTAAGGAATGCAATTAACCAGCAAATAAAACCGATGTGCAATAAAATTAATCCAGTTTTCTTACTCATATCAGAATCTCCTTATACTATAAAAATTTAATAAATTTATGGATAAACAAAACTATATTT
>CADANR010000103.1 GCA_902789265.1 uncultured Lachnospiraceae bacterium
AATGACACCAGAAAGAAGGGGGGATTCGTTCAATGAAAGGGAAAGAGAAGTGTAAAGCTTTAAAAGAAATCCGCAGACAGATTGCGTTAAACAACGATATCGAATATGCCGTCAGTGAATGTTCCCACCAGGGAGAATGCAAGGGAACCTGTCCGAAATGCGAAGCGGAAGTACGTTACCTGGAAAGAGAACTGGAGCTTCGAAGAAATCTCGGAAAGAAGGTTGTTCTTGCGGGAATCGGTGTCGGCGTTGCGGCTTCCATGGCAGGCTGTACCAATCCGGTACAGGATTATGTGATTGATCCGGTTATGGGATTTTTCGGAGTCGGTAATCAGCAACAGCTCGGCGGAGAAGCAGAGCCGTTGGCAGGGGAAGAAGAGTATATTCCGCCCGATCAGTTGGAAGGAGAACCGGTAGAAGTTGTGCCTGACGGTTCGGAAGGCGGTTCCGAAGAAATCATTGAACTTGACGGAGATGTGGTGTATATTCCCGAAGATGATTCCGAAGAACCTTCCGAAGAGTCTTCCGAGAGCACAGGCGGGACTCACCAAAAAGGCGGAGGTTCCGAACCTCTTGTAAATAAGTTCAATTCTATGGATGATGAACCGCTTGAGGGTGCAGTCGAGTATATTCCGTAACCATGATATGGTATCAATTCGTAATTAAAATTGAATTCTCAAAAAAATTGAATTCTCAAAAAAGAATTACAAATATGAGAAATTAAATTTCTGATTAAGCAAAAAAAGTGAAGGAATAATTTAAGAGTAGCTAAAAAAGGGTGAATTGTATGGAAGAATCCAGATTTTCGGTTCTTGCCATGGACAGACTCAGAATGACAACGGACGGCGACGGAGTGACGACACTCATATGTGGTATGGGATGTCCGCTCCGTTGCCGTTTTTGTATTAATCCGGGTTCATGGGACGGTTCAGTCGGCGGGAAAAAATTTACAACGGAAGAACTTTACGAGGCTGTGAAAATAGACAGCCTTTACTATATCACGACCGGCGGAGGGCTGATGTTCGGCGGCGGCGAGCCATTATTACAGAGCGGATTTTTGGCAGAGTTTATGGACAGGTATAAAGACCAGGGCTGGAATTTTTACCTGGAAAGCTCGCTGAACGTGCCGAGACAAAACTTAGACGACGTAATTCCTTATATTCACGAGTATCTGATTGATACGAAGGATATGGACAAAGAGCGTTATGAAAAATACACGGGCGGGGATTATGACAGGTTTTATGAGAATCTTTTATATTTAAAAGAGAAGGTCGGTCAGGAAAAAATCGTGGTTCGTGTTCCGTCGATTCCGTTCCTGCACGGAAGCGGGGAAGAAGCGAAGCAAAACGGAGAGAAGTTAAAAGAGCTTGGTTTTACCAGACTGGATTTTCTGACCTATACGAATCCGGAGAGCAGGAAGGATATTTCCGAAGCTGCACGGAAAAATCTGGAGATTTTGGCAAAGAGGGAACAGTAAAAATTAGCCCGGAATAACAGAATGTAAATTTTTTGTTAATTCTGTAAAAACCGCATGGTTAGTGGCTTCTAACGTATAGATTTTTACTTTTCTCTATGGTAAAATAGCGATACATGTGGAAAACTACCACAACATTGTTAAAATTTTATCAAGGAGGTTTTTAGGATGAGTTTTAAGAAAGCAAATGTACCTTTTGCCGGAACTCCCGAGCAAGAGGCAGAACTTCGGAAAGTCATCGCTGAGAACAAAAACGAGAAGGGCGCCTTGATGCCGATTATGCAGAAAGCACAGGATATCTACGGATATCTTCCGATCGAAGTGCAGACCATAATCGCAGACGAGATGGGCATTCCTCTTGAGAAGGTTTACGGCGTAGCTACTTTCTATGCACAGTTCGCTTTGAATCCCAAGGGCGAGTATCAGATCAGCGTATGCTTAGGTACCGCTTGCTACGTAAAGGGATCCGGCGATATCTATGCAAAGCTTGAGGAGATTCTTGGAATTAAGGGCGGAGAGTGTACTCCCGATCGCAAGTTCTCCCTGGATGCATGTCGTTGTGTAGGTGCTTGCGGACTTGCTCCCGTTATGACAATCAACGGAGAAGTATTCGGAAGAATTACACCGAAGGACGTTCAAGGCATTCTGGATAAGTACAACTAAGATTCCCTGCATGTGTCGGAGAAAACAGATATGATGACGGAAATCGCACTGAATGTGCTGGATGTGGCAGAGAATTCTGTCAGAGCAAATGCCAAACTGGTAGAAATAGAAGTGATCATCGATCAGGCAAAGGACCTTCTTTCCATCCGGATTAAGGACGACGGATGCGGAATGAGCGAGGAACAGCTGAAAAACGTTGAGGATCCTTTCTTTACCACCAGAAAGACCAGAAAAGTAGGTCTCGGCGTACCGTTTTATAAACAGGCAGCGCTTGCTGCGGGCGGAGATTTTTATATTAAATCCGAGCTTGGCGTCGGTACCGAAACCTTTGCTTCGTTCCAATTATCGAATATCGACAGGATGCCTCTTGGAGATATCAACGGAACGATACATACACTGGTTGTATATAATGAGCAGCTCGATTTCAAATACACGTATGTTTTCAATGACAGATATTTTACCCTTGATACGCGAGAATTCAGGGAAATTCTCGGAGATATTTCTTTCAAAGAACCGGAAATATCCCAGTATATCATGGACTACCTTACCGAACAGAAAAACGAATGCGACGGCGGTATAAATGTATAAAATACAGGCTTAATCAGCATCATGTTCCGTTCGGAAAAACGAAATTTACTATTAAACTAGGAGGAAGGTAAATGAAATCTCTTGAAGAATTAAAAGCACTCAGAGACAAAATGCAGGGTTCGGTAACGCTTCGTAACGAAAGTGAAGCAGGTACAAGAGTCGTTGTAGGTATGGCTACCTGCGGTATCGCTTCCGGTGCAAGACCTGTTCTTACCACATTATCCAATGCGGTAGCAGAGAAGAAAATTGAAGACGTTGCTGTTACACAGACCGGTTGCATCGGCTTATGCCAGTATGAACCGATCGTGGAAGTATTCCAGCCCGGCAAAGAGAAAGTTACATATGTAAAAATGAACCCCGAGAAGGCTATGGAAGTTGTTGAGAAGCACTTAATCGGCGGAAACCCCATCACCGAATATACAATCGGTGCTATTATGAAAAACTAACCGAAGGAGGAAAGATTGATGTATCGTTCACATGTATTAGTATGCGGCGGAACCGGTTGTACTTCCTCCGGAAGTCAGCAGATTATCGAAGCATTCGAAAAAGAAATTAAAGCCAACGATCTTGAGAACGAAGTAGCGGTTGTTCGTACCGGTTGCCACGGTCTTTGTGCACTCGGTCCCATCGTACTTGTTTATCCGGAAGGATCGTTCTATTCGATGGTTAAAGCAGAAGATGTTCCGGAAATCGTTTCCGAGCATCTGTTAAAGGGTAGAGTTGTAACGAGACTCCTCTATGATGAGACCGTTCAGGAAGCGGATGTTATTCCCCTTGCTGAAACAGGTTTCTACAAGAAACAGAAACGTGTTGCACTTCGTAACTGCGGTGTTATCAATCCCGAGAACATCGATGAGTATATCGCAGTAGACGGTTATCAGGCACTTGGTAAGGTTCTTACCGAGATGACTCCTGAGCAGGTTATCGACACCATTTTAGCTTCCGGTCTTCGCGGACGTGGTGGTGCAGGATTCCCGACCGGACAGAAGTGGAAACTTGCCAGAACCTTAGTTCCCGATGCAGATCAGAAATATGTATGCTGCAACGCTGACGAAGGTGACCCGGGTGCATTCATGGACCGTTCCGTTCTGGAAGGCGATCCCCATGTAGTACTTGAGGCAATGGCTATTGCAGGTTATGCAATCGGCGCTAACCAGGGTTATATTTACGTACGTGCTGAGTATCCTATCGCAATCGAAAGACTTCGTATTGCAATCGGACAGGCAAGAGAGTACGGATTACTCGGAAAAGACATTTTCGGAACAGGATTTGATTTCGATATCGATCTTCGTTTTGGTGCAGGTGCATTCGTTTGCGGTGAGGAAACAGCGCTTATGACTTCCATCGAAGGAAACCGCGGTGAGCCTCGTCCCAGACCTCCTTTCCCTGCAGTAAAGGGTCTTTTTGCAAAACCGACCGTATTAAATAACGTTGAAACATATGCAAACGTTCCGAGAATTATTTTAAACGGACCTGAATGGTTTGCATCCATGGGTACCGAGAAGAGCAAAGGAACCAAGGTATTTGCACTCGGTGGAAAGATTAAGAACACCGGACTTGTAGAAGTTCCTATGGGAACCACTCTTCGTGAAGTTGTAGAGGATATCGGCGGCGGCATCCCGAACGGAAAGAAATTCAAAGCGGCTCAGACCGGTGGACCTTCCGGCGGATGTATCCCTGCAGAGCATTTTGATGTTCCCATTGATTATGATAACTTAATCGCTATCGGTTCCATGATGGGATCCGGCGGACTTATCGTAATGGATGAAGACAACTGTATGGTTGATATCGCGAAATTCTTCTTAGAGTTCACGGTAGATGAAAGCTGCGGTAAGTGTACACCCTGCCGTATCGGTACCAAGAGAATGTATGAAATGCTTGACAGCATTACAAAGGGTAAGGCTACTTTGGAAGATTTGGACAAGCTCGAAGAACTTTGCTACTACATTAAGGCAAACTCTCTTTGCGGACTTGGGCAGACCGCTCCGAACCCTGTATTATCCACCCTTCGTTACTTCAGAGATGAGTATGTTGCTCACGTTGTAGATAAGAAATGTCCTGCCGGTGTATGTAAGGATCTCCTTTCCTTCACCATCGACAAGGAAAAATGTATCGGTTGCGGAATGTGTGCAAGACAGTGTCCTGCATCTGCAATTTCCAAGACAGATTACACCGCTCCCGGAAAGAAACTGCCTGCAATGGCAATCGATTCCGCGAAGTGCGTGAAGTGCGGTGCATGTATGTCTACATGTAAGTTTGGCGCTATCTCGAAACAGTAATGTGAAATTCTACTTAATGGAGGAAAAAGAATGGAAACCGTTAATATTACAATAAATGGTATTGCATGTGAAGCTCCGAAAGGCTCTACCATTCTTGCGGCTGCCAAACTTGCAGGTATCGATATCCCTACTCTTTGTTTCTTAAAAGATATCAATGAAATCGGCGCATGCCGTATCTGTATGGTTGAAGCAGACGAAGGAAGAGGAGCAAGACTTGTTGCTTCCTGCGTTTATCCTATTTCCGAGGGTATGAAGGTTTATACCAACACCCCGAAGGTATTAGGTTACAGAAAGAAAACTCTTGAACTGATCCTTTCCGATCATGACAAGAAGTGCTTATCCTGCGTACGTTCCGGTAAGTGCGAATTACAGGCACTCTGCCAGGAAATGGGCGTAGATGATGTAGATAAGTACAAAGGAATTGCCAATGAGTTCGAAATCGATGATTCCGCAGCTCATATGGTTCGTGACAACAACAAATGTATCAACTGCCGTCGTTGTATCGCTGCCTGCGAGAAGACTCAGGGCATCGGTGTTATCGGCGCTAATAACCGTGGATTCATCACAGAAGTTTCTTCTCCTTTCGGAATGGGACTCGGTGAAACAAGTTGCGTTAGCTGCGGACAGTGTATCGCAGTTTGCCCGGTTGGTGCAATTTATGAGAAATCTGATGTGGATAAGATTATGGAAGCAATCGCTGATCCTGAGAAACACGTAGTTGTTCAGACAGCTCCCGCTGTTCGTGCAGGTTTAGGCGAAATGTTCGATCTTCCGATCGGTACTCCGGTAGAAGGAAAGATGGCTGCAGCACTTAGAAGAATCGGATTTGAAAGAGTATTCGATACCGACTTCGCAGCAGACGTTACCATCATGGAAGAAGCTAACGAGTTACTTGAAAGAGTTACCAAGGGCGGCGTTCTTCCGATGATGACTTCCTGTTCACCCGGATGGATTAAATACTGTGAGCATTATTATCCGGATCAGTTAGATCATTTGTCTTCCTGCAAGTCCCCGCAGCAGATGTTCGGCGGAATCTTAAAGACATACTATGCTGAGAAGATGGGATGGGATCCGAAGTCTATCGTATCCGTATCCGTAATGCCTTGTACAGCAAAGAAATTCGAAATCGGTCGTGATGACCAGAGCGCAGCAGGAGAGGGTATTCCCGATCTTGACTTCACCATGACTACAAGAGAGCTCGGACGTCTCGTTAAGAGATGCGGTATCGACTTTACAGCTCTTCCCGATGAAGGATTTGACGATCCGATGGGCGAGAGTACCGGTGCAGCTGTTATCTTCGGTGTTACCGGCGGTGTTATGGAAGCAGCTCTTCGTACCGCTGTTTGGAAACTCACAGGAGAGACAAATGACAGCCCGATCGAGTTCAAAGAAGTTCGTGGATTCGAAGGAATCAAAGAAGCTACCTATGAAGCAGGCGGCGTAAAGGTTAAGGTTGCAATTGCATCCGGACTTTCCAACGCTAAGGTGATCATGGACAAGATCCGTGCAGGTGAAGCTGATTATACATTCGTAGAAATCATGGCTTGCCCGGGTGGCTGCATCAACGGTGGCGGACAGCCTCAGGTTCCGGCTCGTGTTCGTAACTTTGAGGATTATCGTGCAAAACGTGCATCCGTATTATACGGATATGATGAGAGCATGCCTCGTCGTAAATCCCATGAGAATCCTTCCGTACAGAAGCTTTATGCTGAGTACATGGGAGAACCGGGTGGCGAGAAAGCACATCACATTCTTCACACCTCTTATGTGAAGAGAACCGTGCATGACATTAATGCTTGGAATGCACAGTAAGAAGTAAACTCTTTGGTTGTTTTAACAATGTGAAAGCGGTCGGCGAA
>CADANR010000104.1:0-6741 GCA_902789265.1 uncultured Lachnospiraceae bacterium
GGGTACTATTCCAGAGTCCGGAATATGCATAAGGCGGCCGTGGATGTAATGATCCTGCATGGCGGCCTTTTTCCCGTTTCTTACGAGGTTTTGAAAACCCTTCCCGGAATCGGGGATTACACGGCAGGAGCGGTTTCTTCCATTGCAGGCGGAGAAAATGTGCCTGCGGTCGACGGAAACGTGCTTCGCGTCTATACAAGGTTTACGGCGGATCTGGAGGAAATCACGGATGCAAAATGCGTGAAGCGAATCCGTGGGGAGCTTGCGGGAATTATGCGTGAGCGCATGCGAGAAGAGGACACCACGGCACAAAAAGACAATAATAAACGCTCCGAAAAGAAAAGTGGTTTAGAAGTTTGTTTGGAGGATAACCCGAAAGAAACCCCGGAAGGAGTATATACCCCCGGCAAATTCAACTCCGCAATGATGGAATTAGGTGCCGTAATCTGTCTTCCAAACGGGGAACCGAAATGCGAAGAGTGTCCGCTTAAGGCAAATTGCAGGGCATTTGCAGAAGGGACGATGACGGAATATCCGAAGAAAGCACCGAAGAAGGCACGCAGAATCGAAGAAAGAACGATTTTTATTATCGAATCCACCGGCGGAATTGCGCTCCGGAAACGGGCGGATAAGGGCCTGCTTGCCGGAATGTATGAATTCCCGGGTTGCGACGGGCAACTTGAGAAGAAAGAGGCGGAAAAATATTTAAAGAGTCTCGGGTATCATCCGCTCCGCGTTAAGAGAGTGGAGGATGCGAAGCATATTTTTTCGCATGTGGAATGGCATATGCGGGCATTTTATACGCTCATTGATGACTTTGTAGATCCGGTCAAGGAGGACAAACGGCAGGGAATTTTCTTTGTGACGAAGGAAGAGCGCCAGAAAGGGTATGCACTCCCCTCGGCCTTTGCGGCATATAAGAAGTATATTCAGTAGTTCAGGGTGCGATTTTCGTTGATTTTATAGGTGTTTTATGGTAGAATATCTTAGGTTTATGTGGTTTTGAGTGACATACACGATATATAGAGCTTAAGGAGGCAGGAAATGTATTCATTTGATGAAATCAAGAAGGTAGATCCCGAAGTTGCACAGGCGATTTTGGATGAGCAGGCACGTCAGAATTCCCATATCGAGCTGATTGCTTCGGAAAACTGGGTAAGCAAGGCAGTTATGGCAGCAATGGGAAGCGTACTTACGAATAAATATGCAGAAGGATATCCCGGAAAGAGATACTACGGCGGATGCGGTTGCGTGGACGTTGTGGAAGATCTTGCAAGGGAAAGAGCAAAGAAGCTTTTCGGATGCGACTATGTAAATGTTCAGCCGCATTCCGGCGCACAGGCAAACATGGCAGTTCAGTTTGCTGTTTTAAATCCCGGAGATACCATCATGGGTATGAACCTCGATCACGGCGGACATTTAACCCATGGTTCACCGGCAAATATGTCCGGAAAATATTTCAAGGTTGTGCCTTACGGTGTAAACGACGACGGCTTCCTTGATTACGATAAAATGGAAGAGCTTGCGTTAGAGTGCAAGCCCAAAATGATTATTGCAGGTGCAAGTGCATATGCAAGAACCATTGATTTTAAGCGCATCCGTGAAATCTGCGACAAAGTGGATGCAGTGATGATGGTTGATATTGCACACATCGCGGGACTTGTGGCAGCAGGACTTCATCCCTCACCCTTCCCTTATGCGGATGTTGTAACCACAACCACTCATAAGACCTTAAGAGGACCCAGAGGCGGTATGATTATGGCAAACCAGGCAGCAGCCGACAAGTACAATTTCAACAAGGCTGTTTTCCCGGGAATCCAGGGCGGACCTTTGATGCATGTAATCGCTGCAAAGGCAGTCTGCTTCGAGGAAGCATTAAGCGATGACTTCAAGGTATATCAGCAGAATATCGTAAACAACGCACAGGCGCTCTGCAAAGGTCTTCTTTCCAGAGATATCGATATCGTTTCCGGCGGTACCGACAACCACTTAATGCTGGTTGATTTAAAGAAATACAACTTAACCGGAAAACAGGTTGAGAAGTGGCTTGATGAAGCACACCTTACCTGTAACAAGAATACGATTCCGAACGATCCCCAGTCTCCGTTCGTAACGAGCGGAATCCGTCTCGGTACTCCCGCAGTAACTTCCCGCGGAATGAACACCGAAGACATGGATCAGATTGCGGAAGCAATTGCAGCTGTCATCAAGGGCGGCGAGGAAAAAATTCCTTACGCAAGGGAAATCGTGCAGAAACTGACAGATAAATATCCGTTGGATTAAGCGTAACTGACAGACAGAAGGAAAAATAATGAAGAAGAAAACGGCTTTAAAATGTATTATTGCCGTGTTGGCAACGCTTATGATGATGACAAGCGTTGCCTGTTCTTTTCAAAAAAAGATTGTATTAACCACGGGCTTTGAGGAGGGGGAGCTTTTTAAAATCGATAAAGCCACCTGCACCACGTCCGAGTATATGGTCTATCTGGTAAACATGCAGAACATGTATGAGAATGCGTACGGAACGCAGATCTGGGAGATGACCACATCGGACGGAGATCCGCTTGCAGACGGATTAAAAGAAACGGTTTTATCCAGAATTTCCCGCGTGAAGGTCATGAATCTTCTTGCCGAGAAAAAGAAAGTGGAGCTTTCCAAAGAAGACGAAAAACTCGCAAAGGACGCGGCAAAGCAGTACTACGGCGGATTGTCACAGGCTGAGAAAGACTTATTTAATCTCAGTGAAAAAGATTTCGAGAACATGTACCGTGAATATGCCATTGCAAACCGTGTATACGGATTCCTGGTAAAAGATATCAATCCCGAAATCAGTGATGATGAGGCAAGAACAATTACCGTTTCTCATATTTTAATCAAAACCTATCGTGTGGATTCTTCCGGAAACCGGGTGGAATATGATGAGCATGAGAAGGCGGATGCAAGGGCAAAAGCCGAAGAGGTTATGAATTTAATTTATGACGGAAAGAAGTTCGATGAACTCTCCGTAGAATATAACGAGGATGAGAAGAGCAGTTTTCTTTTCAGACGCGGGGAGACGGATCCGGCATACGAAGAAGCGGCATTCGGACTTGCGACCGATGAGATTTCGGGAGTTGTCGAAACGCCGGACGGATTCTATATTATCCGTTGCGACAACATGTTTGACCGGGACGAGACCGACCAGAACAAGCTTGCAATCTTGAACCAGAAAAGAAACGAGGCTTTCGAAAAAGAATATAACGAGTTTCTCGGGGAACGTACCGGGAACTTAAACGAAGAAGCATGGAATGCAATTCATCCCGTAAATGATGATGCGATTCATACCGCGGAATTCTTTTCCATTTACGGATCGTTGTTCCAGTAAATAAGAGGTTCCGTGAAAAAAGGTTCCAATAAACAAAAGGAGAAAACAGCATGGGAAATGAAGTCACTTTTTTCGGCGCATTCAAAGACATGTGGGCCAGAATTTTTGACTACAGCGGTGTTTCCGGAAGGAAACAGTTCTGGCTTCCGTTTGCACTGCATGCCGTTATTGCACTGATTGCATCAGGGCTGATTCTTGTATCCTTAATGGTCGACAGAGGAGGGTTATTTTACTGCCTTGCCGCATTCGTATTAATCGGATACCTGGTTTTATCCGTTATTCCCTGGATTTCGCTGACGGTAAGACGTCTTCGCGATTCCGGAAGAAGCGGATGGTGGACGCTTCTGGTGCTGCTCTTCGGTATCGGTATGATTATTCTTCTGGTGCTTTGTACATCGGCAAGTACGATTTACAATTACAAATCAACCGGCAGCTTTAATCCTTACTATAATGAGCCGGTAGCAGTATACGGCCCGCCCGAGTATTTTAATCCTTCAAACAATGAACCGGAGGATGTATACGGACCACCCATGGATGACGGCTGGCAGGATCCGGTAGAGGATACCATGGAAGATGGAAATTTCAATCCGGACGAGAACATGCCGGAAGTGATTTACGGACCGCCCGAGATGCTGCAGCCGAATCAGGAGTAGGATAAAACGGCAGGCGCGAGAATGTTTCATGCAACTGCAATCGGCAGATTTGCGGGTATTATATTACAGGAATGCAACTACAAGTTGTAGTCGGAACACAGGTAAATTCCTTGTGAGTAAGCAGGGTTTATGTTATATTAAAGTGGTTGAACACGAAAGGAGATTTTTTTAGAAATGAGTTTAAAAGTTGAGAAATTAGAAGGCGGTATGGCGAAGCTTACCATCGAAGTCAGTGCAGAGGAATTCAAGAAAGCGATTGAGACCGCTTATAACAAGAATAAGAAGAAAATTCAGATGCCCGGATTCCGTGCGGGTAAAGTTCCCCGTAACATGATCGAGAAGATGTACGGCAAGGGAGTATTCTACGAAGATGCTGCAAACGAAATAATTCCGGGTGCTTATGAGAAAGCATTCAACGAGTGCGAGGAAGAAATCGTTTCCACTCCCGAAATTGATGTGGTTCAGGCAGAAGAAGGAAAGCCTTTCATTTTCACTGCAGAAGTTGCATTAAAGCCGGAAGTTACTCTCGGTAAATACAAAGATATTGAAATCGACAAGATTGAAGTAGAAGTAACTGAGGAAGAAATCAACGAAACGATTGAAAGAGAACGCAAGAATTCCGCACGTACCATTACCGTAGAGGACAGACCGGTTAAGGACGAGGATATCGTAACAATTGATTTCGAGGGTTTTGTGGATGATGTTGCATTTGACGGCGGAAAGGGCGAGGATTTCGATTTAACCATCGGTTCCCATTCTTTCATCGATACTTTCGAAGAGCAGTTAATCGGCAAGAACATCGGCGACGATGTGGAAGTAAACGTAACCTTCCCCGAGACTTATCATGTAGATGATTTAAAGGGCAAGCCGGCATTATTTAAAGTAAAAATCAAAGGCATCAAGGAAAACGAGCTTCCGGAACTGGACGATGATTTTGCTTCCGAAGTAAGTGAATATGATACTTTCGAAGAATACAAGAAGAGCGTGGAAGACCACTTAAAAGAGAAGAAGGCTGACGAAGCAAAGACCAAGAAGGAAGATGCAGTCATTGCAGCGATTATTGAAGATGCAAAGATGGATATTCCCGAAGCTATGTTAAAGACAGAGCAGAGATCGATTGTCAGAGATTTTTCCGAAAGACTTCAGATGCAGGGCATGAACATCGATCAGTACTATATGTACACCGGCACCAATGAGGAACAGATGATGGAGCAGGTAAAAGAGCAGGCTGAGCGCAGAATCAAAACCAGACTTGTCTGCGAAGCAGTTGTAGATGCCGAGAAGATTGAAGTTTCCGAGGAAGAGCTTGATGCAGAGCTTAAGAAGCTTGCAGATCAGTACGGCCTTGAACTTGATAAAGTAAAGAACGAATTCATGGATGAAGAAAGAATCAAGGAATTCAAGAAGGACATTGCAATCCAGAAGGCAATTACATTTGTAACTGAGAGCGCAAAAGAGAAATAATTCTTTTTAGCCCATAAAGTAATAAGAAACAGGAGGAAGAAAAATGAGTTTAATTCCTTATGTCATTGAACAAACCAGTCACGGAGAGAGATCCTATGATATCTACTCCAGACTTTTAAAGGATCGTATTATTTTCCTGGGAGAAGAAGTTACGGATTTATCCGCAAGCGTTATTGTGGCGCAGCTTCTGTTCTTAGAGGCAGAGGATCCCGAGAAGGATATCCAGCTTTACATTAACTCCCCCGGCGGATCCGTTTCCGCAGGTATGGCAATCTATGATACGATGCAGTACATCAAGTGCGATGTATCCACTATCTGCATCGGCATGGCAGCATCCATGGGTGCGTTTCTGCTTGCAGGTGGTGCAAAGGGCAAGAGAATGGCTCTTCCCAATGCCGAAATCATGATTCACCAGCCTTTAGGCGGTGCACAGGGTCAGGCGACCGAGATTGAAATTGCTGCAAAGCATATCCTTCACACCAAGGAAAAATTAAACAAGATCCTTGCAGAGAAGACAGGTCAGCCCCTGGATGTGATTTCCAAGGATACCGACCGTGATAACTGGATGACGGCTGAAGAAGCAGCACAGTACGGTCTGATTGACAGCGTGATTACCGCACGCCCGAAGGATTGAGAATCTGATTGATTTTTTAAACCCCCGAACCGCAAAGCCGGTCCGGGGGGATACTATTTGAAAGGTTCCTAAAATGGCAAAGAAAAATAACGACAAAATAAGATGCTCCTTTTGCGGGCAGACACAGGATCAGGTAAATAAAATGATAGCAGGTCCGGACGGACTGTATATCTGCGATGAATGCGTGGAAACATGTTCCATGATCGTAGGCGAAACGAAGTATCATCGTAACGAGCCGGAACTTGATATGGAAGATGAAATCAACCTGTTAAAGCCTGCAGAAATCAAAGAATTTCTGGACGATTACGTAATTGGTCAGGATGATGCGAAGAAGGTTTTATCCGTTGCGGTATATAATCACTACAAACGTATCATGGCGCCGGAAGATCTGGATGTGGAGCTTCAGAAGAGTAACATTATCATGGTCGGTCCGACGGGTTCCGGTAAAACCTACCTTGCACAGACACTTGCAAAAATCATCAACGTGCCGTTTGCCATTGCAGATGCAACGACACTTACCGAGGCAGGATATGTCGGTGAGGACGTGGAAAACATCCTGTTAAAGCTGATTCAGGCAGCAGATTATGACGTGGAGCGTGCACAATCCGGTATTGTTTACATCGATG
>CADANR010000104.1:6750-12574 GCA_902789265.1 uncultured Lachnospiraceae bacterium
TACGAAGAAGAGTGAGAATGTTTCGATTACGAGAGATGTTTCCGGCGAAGGTGTACAGCAGGCACTTTTAAAAATCATTGAAGGAACCAATGCATCCGTTCCTCCGCAGGGCGGCAGAAAGCATCCCCAGCAGGAACTGATTCCGATTGATACCACGAATATTCTCTTTATCTGCGGCGGTGCGTTCGACGGACTGGAGAAGATTATCGAAGCAAGATTAAACCAGAAGTCCATCGGATTTAATTCCATTCTTGCAAAGACCAATGATAAGGCACTCGGCGATTTACTGAAGGAAGTGGCTCCGCAGGATTTCATCAAGTTCGGTCTGATTCCGGAATTTATCGGCCGTGTACCGGTTTCCGTATCCTTGGAAGGTCTGGATGTGGATGCATTAATCCGCATCATCAAGGAACCGAAGAACGCAATGGTAAAGCAGTATAAGAAGCTTTTCGAACTGGATGATGTAGAGCTTGAATTCGAAGAGGATGCGATTCGTGAAATAGCGGAAGAAGCATATGAAAGAAAGACAGGCGCCAGAGGAATCCGCTCCATTATGGAAAAGGTCATGATGGATGTTATGTTTGAGATTCCGTCTGACGATACGATTGAGAAATGCATCATTACGAAGGATGCGGTGCTGAAAAAGACCAAGCCGATCGTCATTCATAAAGGCGAGGCGGATAAAGAGAAGAAAGCGAAAAAGCGCGCATAACAAAGTTAAAAAAGGAAATATATGAGCGATTATGCAAAAATGAGAAGGCTTCCGGTAATTGCCATGAGGGGATTGGTTGTACTCCCCGACATGGTCGGCCACATTGATTTGAAAACAAAGGATGTGGAGGGAGCCTTTCGCAGTATTATGGAAATGGATAGTGAGGTTGTTCTGGCAACGATGCGGGAAGGGATTGATAAGATTACCGATATCTCTTCCGTATTTCCTGTCGGTGTGATTGCAACCATCAAGCAGCGTGTTTCCCTTCCGAACGGAAATATAAGGCTTCTGCTGGAAGGAAGAACACGTGTGGAATTTCGTGACCTTCGTGTGGTTTCAAACGGATCCTATCTCGGCGATGTTGTGGAAAAAGAGATTATCCGCGTTCAGTTTAAGGGTCAGGAAGAGGAAGTCCGTATCCGCATGCTTGCGGAAATTCTCGGAGAATATGTGGTATATCAGCCGCAGATTCCGAAGAATGTTCTTGATATAGCAAGAAATACAACGGATCTCTATAATTTTATGCTTGTACTTATGGCAAAGATTCCTTTCCAGGCATATACGAAACTTTCATTTCTGATGCAGGATAGAGAGGATACTCTTTTTGAAGTTTTGTATCGCGAATTCTTAAAGGAATTGGAGATAGTAAAGCTTCGTCATGAAATCAATGATAAAATCAGTCAGGAAGTGAGCGAGGCTGCTACTCAGCAGAGAAAAGAATATTATTTAAAAGAGCAGCTTAAGGCGATTAAGAAAGAACTCGGCGATGATGAAGAATCGGATGCGGACAAGTTCAGGGAAAAATTATCTGAGCTGAAAGCGAGCGATGAAATCAAAGAGAATATCGAACGAGAGATTGAGCGCTTTGAAAGGATGCAGCATTCTGCATCGGAGGCTGCGGTTGGATATCAGTACTTAGATACGCTTTTGTCTATTCCGTGGGAGGAAAAAAGCGAGGACAATACCGATTTGGAGAATGCCAAGAATGTTCTGGATGAGGATCATTACGGCTTAAAGGATGTAAAAGAGCGTGTCCTGGAATTCCTTGCGGTTAGAGCACTCAATACAAAGGGCGATACGCCGATTCTCTGCCTAGTGGGACCTCCGGGAACCGGAAAGACTTCGATTGCAAAGTCCGTGGCGAGAGCAATGAACCGGAAATATGAAAGAGTCTGCCTTGGCGGTGTCAGGGATGAAGCAGAGCTTCGCGGACACAGAAGAACCTATGTGGGTGCCATGCCCGGGCGGCTGGTAAAGGCGCTTTTGCATGCAAAAGTAGCGAACCCGTTGATTTTGTTAGATGAGGTGGATAAGCTCGGCAGCGATTATAAGGGAGACCCGGCAGCAGCGCTTCTTGAGGTGCTGGACGGGGAGCAGAATGCGCATTTCATGGATCACTATGTGGACATGCCGATTGATTTATCGCCCGTACTTTTCCTTGCAACAGCCAATGATGCGAACAATATTCCTAAGCCCCTTTTGGACCGTATGGAGATTATTGAGCTTTCGTCTTATCTGGAGACGGAGAAATTCCATATCGGAAAAGAGCATCTCTGGCCGAAGCAGTTAGAAGCAAACGGACTTAAGAAAAATCAGCTTACGATTACGGATTCCGCAATCCGTACGATAATTTCCTGCTATACCAAAGAGGCAGGGGTAAGGTCTTTGGAGAGAGCTTTCGGAAAGATTAACCGGAAAGCGGCAAAGAAGATCCTGCTCGGAGAAACCGGGAAGATTTCCGTAACGGAGCGTAACCTGGAAGAGTTTCTCGGAAAGAAGAAATATTCGAAAGAGAAGAAGGCCGGCAAGGACAAGGTCGGCATTGCAAACGGACTTGCCTGGACGCAGGTCGGCGGCGAAACACTGGAGATCGAAGTGGATATTCTGCCCGGCAAGGGAGAGGTTGATTTTACCGGTCAGCTCGGCGATGTTATGAAGGAATCCTGTCTTGCGGCAATGAGCTATGTCAGAAGCGTGGCGCCTTCCTATTCCGTGGCACCGGAGACATTCAAGGAAAATGATGTGCATATTCATATTCCGGAGGGAGCGGTTCCGAAGGACGGACCGTCTGCCGGAATTACGATTGCAACTGCACTTTTGTCGGCAGTCACCAACATTCCGGTAAAAGGAGATCTTGCCATGACAGGTGAGATTACTCTGCGCGGACGTGTTCTGGAAATCGGCGGTCTGAAAGAGAAACTCCTTGCGGCAAAGGGTGCCGGCATGAAGAAGGTTCTGATTCCCGAAGGAAACGAGAAGGATGTCGCAGAGTTTGATGAAGAAATCGTTGCCGGAATGGAGATTATTCCGGTGGAAGAGATGGATGATGTGCTGAAGCAGGCACTTGTAAGATAGTGTGACAGCGTGACAGGGGGACGGTTCTTTTGTCACATTCAATGAACGTGACAAAAGAACCGTCCCCCTGTCACACCATTGAGGTTTGGTTATGGTAATTAAGTCGGTAAATTTAGAAACGGTGGTGGGGATTACCTCCACACTTCCCGAGAATACACTTCCGGAATTTGCGTTCGCAGGTAAGAGTAATGTGGGGAAGTCATCGCTTATCAACGCAGTGATGAACCGTAAAGCATATGCGCGTGTCAGCGGGGAACCGGGGAAGACGCAGACAATTAACTATTACAATATCAATGATGCATTTTATCTTGTAGACCTGCCGGGATACGGCTATGCGAAGGTTTCCCAGAGTACGAAAGAGAAATGGGGCAAGATGATTGAGCGGTATCTGAAACGCTCCAGGCAGCTTCGAAAGATTTTTCTGCTGGTGGATATCCGCCACGAGCCGTCGGCAAACGATAAGATGATGTACGACTGGGTGGTTGCGACCTGCTTCGAGCCTGTCGTAATTGCCACGAAGGCGGATAAGATCAAACGATCACAATTGCAGAAACAATTGAAACTGATCCGGGAAGGCCTGGGGATGTCAAAGGAAGGAACACTGATTCCGTTCTCGGCTGAGACAAAACAGGGGCTGGAAGATATCTACGGGTTGCTGGAAGCAGATTTAGGATAAGGACGGCTGGGCCGTCCTTTTATTATGCGCAATTGTCGCCAGAGGGACAGTCCCTCTGGCGACAATTTCAATTACGTGAAATTTGTGATGGACAACCAGAAAGCAGATGTGATATAGTGAAAACGAAGTTGTAGACGGAATATTTTCCTTATTAATATAGTGAACAAATTTCTGTAAAATGAAACGAAAGACATGAAAAGGAAAGCGATATGAAAGAACAAAATGAAAAGAAACCTATAAAGAATGACCCGGATTATAAAGCAGCTTATGCACCGGATGCAAGTATGTTGTCGGAATTGTTGGAGATAGCCAAGGGACCGGATAGGACTATGGCGGAATTTGTAAAGGTTTGCAAGGGAAAGAAGAATCTCCCCAGTGTGAGCGAACCTACTTTTTCGCGAATCAGAAGGCAGGTTGTGAATCGACCTGTTTCGGATGACCTTCTTCGGATTATTGCGGATCATTCTGCCAATCCGGAAGATGCAAATTATAAAACCCTGATGCGTGCAAACGGAAAGGTTCCGGTGGAAGAGTATCAGGAAACCCTTGTCAGACTTGATAATCGAAATACGTATAAATTAGAGCAGGAAATCAAAGAAAACATCAAAATGATTATTCTGAATGCATTATTTGAAGAAGGTCATTCTGTCATGGTTTATCCGAGTTTAAGAATGAATAATTTGATGCCGAAAACAGAAATCGGAGGTGCAATCGGGAGCGATTTCGCACTTCATGTTCAGGGGTTTGATCCTAAATATTGGAACTTTATTCTTGCTGATATTACATTTTATAAAGTTTACTCACCGTCGTATATCAGGGAAATACACGACAGGATATTTCAAAATAATGTTAAAAGTTCTTACTCAAAAGATGGTGCTCAGGAAAAAAGCAGGAATACCTTTGATGCTGATGAATTTCTGAGGCAAAACTTTGAATTCTTTTTAAGAGATGCGTGGGAGGCTGAAAACTTTGGTAAGGATTATAAGAATACTTTTGTGTTTGCTGATGAGGGTCCGTTTAAAGCAGTTGAGACAATGCTAATAAAGGCAAAAATCAATACCTGGGTTTCGCTGCTGCTTGTAGATATAGAAAAAAAGAAAGTGGTTAAGGAAAGCATCATACGGAACGAAACAGGATCGAATAAATCGGATTTTTTTCAAAATAAATGTTTTGGCAATCGAAAAGGGCGTATTTGAGATACGTCCTTTTTTGTTGCCGGTAGAGGTAAATGAAAAGCATTTAAACTATAAAATGGATATAAAAATAGGAAAAATGAAGCCGAAACTGTTTACAAAAGATATCAAAAATGTATAATCGTTATCACAGCCATAAAGAATTTTATTATCGTGAAATAGTATAATGTAATTTTTTTCAAAACGAACAAAAACTTGTTTACATTCTGAAGCGGTCTGTGTATAATTTGCTTTACCAATTCAAATTTTCAAGGGAATTCTTGTTTGATTCTCTTGGAATTGTAATTTTTGGGATGTTTACGCCCAGAAATATTTTTTGGCCCACATATTTCAAGTAGATGAAATATAATTTTGTCAAAATGAAATATGGCAGAACGGATCTTTGCAAAATTGAATATTGTTAAGAAAGCGAGGCGATGAATTATGGCTAAGAGGTCCCTGGAATCATCAAGTAACATTAATGAACCCGTAAACAATCATTTAAACAATTATTAACCTAATGAAATGTCACCACAGGGACTGTCCTTGTGGTGACATCACTAATGCTGACATCTCCCAAGAAAGGAATCGATTTCATGAGATACTATAACTTCACAATTGCAACCACAACTGAATATATTGAAGCAAACACCAAGACCAGACTGAAGGATCACAGCTTTGAGAACACAATCTCCGCAGTGAATACCTTTATGTACAAATTCCTGAGAAATAACATGACATTCCTCATTTATAGAGAAGAAGAGAATTACCTTTTGGCAACATTTTCTTATGATGATACCAAGGGTAGCTTTCAGGATGCATATGACCAGGTCACAGGTTTGCTTAGGGACACTTTTCTGATTAAAAAGATTTCCAAAGAACCTGAAGAAATCACCATGTATCAATTTT
>CADANR010000105.1 GCA_902789265.1 uncultured Lachnospiraceae bacterium
ATGGAGGTCATTACATATTGTCTAATAAAGTAATAATTGCGAGCTTCTACGAGCCTTCCCATGTGGGTGACAGGCATCCTTATGCGCAAATACTTATATTACGCTCTTTATATTACAAAAGTCAAGGTGTTGAAAAAAAAAGCATCAAAAATGCAATCAAATACATGATTCCGAGAATAAGCGGCTGGTGAATGAGATAGACATATAAAGAATACTTCCCTAAGAACGCAAGCGGCTCGATACGAAGACGCATAAACTTCTTTTCCTTTAAGCTTTCCCCGCAAAGTGCATAGAAGGAAAACCCTGCCATAAATAAGAAAAACCAGGGAATCAGGGGAAAATAATCCGAAGACGCAAAAGAGTATCCGGGAATTCCCAGGAATGCAAGCGGATATAAAAGATACGGATTACGAATCCTGAAAAGCGCCGGAGGATAATAAAAGAAGGAATGCCATACAAACCCGAAGTATCCGCTGCATAAATGCAGGGTGCATACGAATAATAAAAGGCACACGATAAATACCGGAAGTGCATTTTTCTTTTTGATAATCTTCTTAAAGGGAACTGAAAAGAGCATCGAGGCACCGATTAGTGTCAATACTCCGAAGATAATGGGCGGGTCAACCCTGGCAATAAACGAAACCAGTGTCACCAAAAGACCTGCTGCCGAGACGATAAGACCTCTTTTTAAGGTCTTCGCTCCCATCATTGCACAGTAACCGGACAGAAAGATAAACGTAATCCGGACACACTGTGAGAATACTTCATACCAGGTACTGTATAAATACTGCGGAATAAAATTAAAATATACCGGCAGATCATAGCTTACATGAATAAAAATCATGCCGATGATTGCCATACCGCGGATGGAATCGAGCAAATATAATCGATTTAAATTTTTTGCTTTATTATTGCTATTTTTCATAGTTCTTAACAGTCATGTTCTTAATAAAAGGATGCAATCAAAAATGAATTGCATCCTTTTTTCGTTGCATTTTTAATATTTCATTATAAATTACGGAGTAAAAATATCAGGTATTTTATTCCTCGTTTCCGCTTCCGTCATCATCCTCATTTTCTTCGGTAGGGAAAATCAGGTTTTCTTCCGCTTCGTCATCATCCGGATTGATATATTTTTCATCTTCCGGAATATCCTCTAATGCATCGTCTACATTGGAATATTCCACATTTCCGTCGCTGACTTTCTCACGAACCTTTGCAATCTTTGCAACACTGACTTTCTTATCGAGGTTGATTAATTTAACGCCCGAGGTATTTCGGCCGATTGTGGAAATATCAACCATCGGAATCTGTATAATCACTCCGGCAGAGGTAATAATCATGATTTCATGATCGTCATTTACGGCTTTGACACCGACTAAGTTACCGGTCTTTTCGGTAATCTTGTAGCACTTCACACCCTTACCGCCTCTGTGCTGTAAATGGAATTCTTCCAAGTAAGTACGTTTTCCGATACCGCGCTCGGATACTACAAGAAGGGAATCGCCCTGGTGATCCAGCTGCATGCCGACGATTTCGTCTTCGTCATTTAAATTCATACCGATAACGCCCATCGAGGAACGTCCGGTAGATCTGACATCTGTTTCCTTGAAACGGATGCACATACCGAATTTGGTAACAAGGAAGATTTCGGTATCCTTATCGGTGGATTTCACTTCGATTAATTCATCATCATCCCTTAAGTTGATTGCGATTAAGCCGCTCTTACGGATATTTGCAAATTCATTTAAAGGAGTCTTCTTTACGGTACCCTTTCTGGTTACCATGAAGAGATTTCTGTCATCGTCCATATCCTTAATCGGGATAATTGCGGAAATCTTCTCACCCGGATTTAACTGTAAGAGGTTAATGATTGCCACGCCTCTGGAGGTTCTTCCGGATTCCGGAATTTCGTAAGCCTTCATGCGGTATACACGTCCGAAATTGGTAAAGAACATAACATAATGATGCGTCGTGGTCATTAACAGATCTTCGATATAGTCATCTTCAATCGTGCTCATGCCCTTGATTCCGCGGCCGCCTCTGTGCTGGGACTTAAAATTATCCACGGTCATACGTTTTACATATCCTAATGAGGACATGGCAATGACTGTATTTTCATTCGGAACTAAGTCCTCGGAAGAAATATCATATAAATCATAGCCGATGGAGGTACGTCTCGGATCCGCATACTTATCACGAATTGCAAGAATTTCCTCTTTGATTACACCGAGTAAAATCTTCTCATCCGCAAGGATGGATCTTAAATATTCGATTCTTGCAAGGAGTTCTTTATGCTCGTTTTCAAGCTTCTCTCTTTCCAATCCGGTCAGGGTACGAAGCTTCATTTCCACGATTGCATTTGCCTGGATTTCGGATAAATCAAAGCGCTCCATCAACCGTGTTTTTGCAATATTAACGCTTTCGCTGCTTCTGATAATCTGAATCACTTCGTCGATATTATCGAGTGCGATTAACAGACCCTGTACGATATGATCACGTTCCAGCGCTTTGGTCAATTCAAACTGTGTTCTTCTGGTAACGACCTCTTTCTGATGATCCAGATAGCAGTTTAACATCTGAAGGAGATTCAATACCTTCGGTTCGTTATTTACCAAAGCCAACATGATTACGCCGAAAGTATCCTGCAGCTGGGTGTGCTTGAAGAGATGATTTAACATGATATTCGGATTGACGTCACGGCGAAGCTCGATGACAATACGCATACCTTCACGGTTGGTTTCGTCACGAAGATCCGTAATTCCGTCAAGTTTTTTCTCTTTTACAAGCTCCGCGATTTTCTCAATGAGACGCGCTTTATTTACCATGTAAGGAAGCTCGGTTACGATAATCCGGTTCTTGCCGTTTGCAAGAGTTTCGATATCGGTTACCGCACGCACACGGATTTTACCGCGTCCGGTACGGTATGCTTCTTCAATTCCTCTGGTACCGAGAATCATTGCTCCGGTCGGAAAATCCGGGCCCTTTACGATTTCCATGACCTCTTCAATTTCCGTATCACGGTCTTCTTCAATGTGATTATCGATAATTTTTACAACCGCGTCGATGGTCTCGCCCAGGTTATGAGGCGGAATATTGGTTGCCATACCGACAGCAATACCGGTAGTTCCGTTTACCAGAAGATTCGGATAACGGGAAGGAAGAACCGTCGGCTCTTTTTCGGTTTCATCAAAGTTCGGTATGAAATCTACGGTATCCTTATTTATATCCGCCAAAAGTTCGGTCGCAATCTTGGAAAGTCTTGCTTCGGTATAACGCATTGCAGCAGCGCCGTCACCATCGACGGAACCGAAGTTTCCGTGACCGTCTACCAGGACATTTCTCATGGACCATTCCTGTGCCATATTTACCAAAGCGCCGTAAATGGAGGAATCACCGTGAGGATGGTATTTACCCATCGTATCACCGACGATACGCGCCGATTTACGATGTGGCTTATCCGGTGTATTTCCGAGCTCTAACATTGCATACAGGATTCTTCTCTGAACCGGTTTTAAACCATCTCTTACATCGGGAAGCGCACGTGCCGCGATAACGCTCATTGCGTAATCGATATAGCACGTTTCCATGGTATTCTTCAAGTCAACCTGTTCTATTTTGTCATATGTAAGGTCTTCCATCTAATCTAAACTCCTTATAAGTATCACTTTCATAAGATTCAATATTGAATCTTTATTAAATATCCAGATTTTTTACGAACTTCGCATTCTCTTCTATGAATTCACGTCTCGGTTCTACTTTGTCGCCCATCAGAATGGTAAAGGTAAGGTCCGTTTCGGATTCTACTTCTCCGTCCATGGTGACACGTTTTAAAATACGGCGTTCCGGATCCATGGTGGTCTCCCAGAGCTGCTCGGCATCCATTTCACCAAGACCTTTGTAACGCTGAATCTTATTGTTGTTGTCACGTCCGACTTCACCTAAAATATCATTCAGTTCATCATCCGAATATGCATACCAGACCTTCTTATTCTTCTCAAGCTTATAAAGAGGCGGTGTTGCAAGATAAACATGGCCCTGCTTGATAAGCTCCGGCATAAAGCGGTAAATGAAGGTAAGTAAAAGCGTACTGATATGGGCACCGTCAACGTCGGCATCGGTCATGAGAATGATTTTATGATAACGAAGCTTGGAAATATCGAAATCATCATGAATACCGGTACCGAATGCGGTAATCATTGCCTTAATTTCGGCATTTGCATAAATCTTATCCAGTCTTGCTTTCTCTACGTTTAAGATTTTGCCTCGAAGAGGTAAAATTGCCTGCGTTGCACGGGATCTTGCGGTTTTTGCACTACCTCCCGCGGAATCTCCCTCGACGATGTAAATTTCACAGTTTTCCGGATTTTTATCGGAGCAGTCCGCAAGTTTTCCGGGAAGTGCCATACCTTCGAGTGCGGTTTTTCTTCTGGTTAAATCCCTTGCTTTTCTTGCGGCTTCCCTTGCACGCTGGGCAAGAATGGATTTCTCGCAGATGATTTTTGCAACGGTGGGATTCTGTTCCAGGTACCAGGTAAGCTGTTCACTGACAATGGAATCCACGGCAATTCTTGCTTCGGAATTTCCGAGTTTCTGTTTGGTCTGACCTTCAAACTGGGGATCTTCTATTTTAATGGAAATAATGGCAGTTAAACCTTCACGGATATCCTCACCGCTTAAATTTGCCTCCGAATCCTTTAATAATTTGGAATTTCTCGCATAGTCATTAAAGGTTTTGGTAAGCGCATTTCTGAAACCTGCCAGATGGGTTCCGCCTTCGGGAGTCGTAATATTATTTACGAAGCTGTAAGTACTTTCATTGAAGGAATCATTATGCTGAATTGCAACTTCGACATATACACCGTTCTTGTTTCCTTCAAAATAAAGCACATCCTGATAAAGAGGTGTTTTACCTCTGTTTAAATAAGTTACGAATTCCTTGATACCGCCTTCGTAATGGAAGGATGCTTCTCTTCCGTCCCCTCTTTCATCTTTTAAGGAGATTTTAATTCCCTTGGTTAAGAAGGCTGTTTCACGAAGTCTGGTACGGAGAGTATCATAATCATAAACCGTTTCTTCAAATATTTCCGGATCCGGAGAAAAAGTAACCTTAGTTCCTGTATGACCTTCTTCACAGGTACCGATTTCTCTTAAGGGGAAGCATACATGTCCTCTTTCATAACGCTGCATGTATACTTTTCCGCCACGACATACCTCTACTTCCAGCCATGTGGAAAGAGCATTTACAACGGATGCACCTACACCGTGTAAACCACCGGATACTTTATATCCTCCGCCGCCGAATTTACCGCCTGCATGAAGCACGGTAAATACAACTTCCACTGCAGGAAGTCCTGCTTTATGGTTAATATCAATCGGAATACCACGTCCGTTATCCACAACCGTAATGGAATTGTCTTCATGAACGGTAACTTCCACTTCCGTACAGTATCCTGCAAGTGCTTCATCAATGGAGTTATCTACGATTTCATATACCAAATGATGTAATCCTGTTGTTGATGTACTTCCGATGTACATACCGGGTCTTTTACGTACAGCTTCCAAACCTTCCAGAATCTGGATTTGATCTCCGCCGTATTCCTGTCCTGCACCCATGTTTTTCCTCCGTTATTTATTACTGCTTTATGTTACTTATTTTACAAATTTAAAATATATCTTTTTATATATACTTTTACTTTACCGGTTACATTAATTATCCTTGTTACTCATTTCTTCTATGGTACCGTTTGTAACCTTATAAACTTTATTTACTTCAAATCTGTCATTTACGAATTCATCCAGTCCGGTACAGGTAATAATTGTCTGTACATTTCCGATGGTATCCAGTAAATAATTCTGACGATTTGAATCAAGTTCCGACAATACATCATCCAATAAAAGTATCGGAATATCTTTTGTCACATTTTTTACCAGTTCCACTTCCGCAAGTTTTAAGGAAAGCGCTGCAGTTCTCTGCTGCCCCTGGGATCCAAATTTCCTGATATCTACTCCGTTTACCTTAAAAATAAAATCATCTCTGTGAGGACCTACAGAAGTAATTTTTGATTTTAAATCCCTTTCTTTGGAGGCATTTAAATTCTTTTCATAATCTTCTATCGTAGTATCCGGATCATAAATAATTTCAATATTTTCCGTCCCGCCGGAAAGCTTTAAATGAATCTCTTTAATGATTTCATTTAACTGATTTACAAACCCTTTTCTTCTTTCTATGATTTTACTGCCATAGGAAATCATCTGATTATCCCAGATATTCAGGGTTTCTTTTAAAGTGGGATTAAAATAAATATCCTTAAGAAGAGTATTTCTCTGATTTACGATTTTATTGTAATTGGTCAGATTATAAGTATAAAAAGAATCCAGCTGACAAAGCTCCATATCAACAAACTGACGTCTGTTTGCCGGGCCTTCTTTAATGATATTTAAATCTTCCGGAGAAAATAAAACCACATTCATCGTACCGAGCAGATCCACTGCTTTTTTTACTTTCTCCAAATTTAAGGCAATTCCTTTTGCTTTATTACTCCGAAGGTGCATGTCTATTCTTACGGGTTCCTCATTTTTATCCAGAAATGCTCTTAAATGAGACTCGCTTTCATTGAAATAAATAACGTCTTTATCTTTTACACCTTTATAGGATTTCGTTATTGCCAGATAAAAAATAGCTTCTAAGATATTTGTCTTGCCCTGCGC
>CADANR010000106.1 GCA_902789265.1 uncultured Lachnospiraceae bacterium
TTTGCTTCGTCCGTGAAAAATTCATTCTCGAAAAGGGTATACTGCTCCGGTTTTTCTACGATAACATTCTCTAAAACAGGATTTTTCGGAGTAATTTTTTCTTCAGAATTCTCTGTATTTTCTTCTCTTCCTGCCAGTTTATCTTCAAAAAACGTAATCTCTTTCCGAACCGTTCCGCTGCTTAAATTAAGAGCTGCAGTTCTCTTTATTTCAGCCTCTTTTTCTTCGGCTGCATTTTCTTTATCGTTAAAAAGAACTTCTGCCTTGAATTCCGGTTTATTCGCTTTTTCCGTATTATCGAAAACAGTTTCTGCCTTTTCACTCTTTTCTTCGGCAGCATGTTTTCCGTCATTTTCAAAATCAGCCACTACAACAGACTTCTTTTCAGTCTCCGTCTGATTCGCAATCCTTCTTGTTTCAAAAGGTTCCGGTGCCTTGATTTTTTCCTGTTTTTCTTCTTCCTTCACAAGTGCATAATCAGGAATCAGATTCTTATGAATCAACGCCTCCCGAACTTCAAACGCAAGCAGCCTGGTAAGCGCTTCCTGATTGTCAATGCGAACCTGCATTTTGTTTGGATGAATATTGACATCAAGTGCAGTGGTATCCATGTTAAAATGAAGGACACAGAATGGAAAACGATGCATCATAAGAAGTGTTTTATAACCTTCCTCAATGCCTTTGGAAATCGGTGCGGATTTCACATATCTCGAGTTGATAAAATAATTTTCATCCCCTCTGTTTGCCCTTGCAATTATCGGTCTTCCGAGATATCCTTCGATTTTGATTCCGTCCTGTTCCACAAGAATCGGAACCAGCTCCTCCGAAGTTTCTCTTCCGTACATCCGGTAAATAACTTCTTTTAAATCCCCGTTTCCGTTGGTCATAAACTTAACGGATCCGTTCACAACGACTTTGAAAGAAAGCCCGGGAATGGACATTGCCATATGCTGCATGGTTTCAACAATTGCGGCGCCTTCCGATGCAGCGGAATGTAAGAATTTCTTTCTCGGCGGGACATTGAAAAACAGGTTTCGTACTACAATTGTAGTTCCGTTCGGTGCGCCGATTTCTTCGAATTCCTTCACTTCACCGCCTTCTATAACAATTCTTGTACCGACTAAGGAATCTTCGGTTTTTGTAATCATCTCCACCATGGAAACAGCTGCAACGGAAGCCAGTGCTTCGCCTCGGAAACCGAGAGTTGTTAAATAATGCAGATCTTCATCGGTAGCAATTTTACTGGTAGCATGACGAAGAAATGCAGTTTTTACTTCCCCACCCGGTATTCCGACTCCGTTATCGGTTACCCGGATATAATCGATTCCGCCGCCTTTAATTTCTACCGTGATTGCAGTAGAATGTGCATCTATAGCATTTTCAACAAGCTCTTTTACGACATTTAAAGGCTTCTCGACAACCTCTCCGGCTGCGATTTTATTAATGGTATCATTGTCTAATATATGTATCATTTTATTCTCACTTTTATTTGATAAATCAAATCCTGTTCTTAATCTTATTCTGTATCTGATACAGCAGATTCAATCCGTCAAGAGGCGTCAGCATGGTGATATCAATCTCTTCAATCTCTTTTACGATTTCCGCATCCGTAATCGAATCAAAGAAGGATAACTGCCCGGCATCCACTTCATCCTGACGTTTGATAACTTTCCTGGACAGTTTTCCGTCACGTACGGTCACATCGATATCCTGAATCATCGATGCAATATCCCCTGCGGAAAGCTCATTTAAAATCTCTTTTGCACGCTCAATTACCATGTCCGGAACACCTGCAAGTTTTGCCACTTCAATACCGTAGCTGCGATCCGTTCCGCCGGGAATGATTTTACGTAAAAATACGATATCGTCCCCTTTTTCCTTGACTGCAATACAGTAATTCTTCACATTATCCATTTTCTCTTCGAGCTCGGTAAGTAAATGATAATGCGTTGCAAAAAGTGTCTTGGCACCGAGTAAGTTCCGGTTTGCGATATGTTCGATAACAGCCCATGCAATTGCAAGTCCGTCAAACGTGGAAGTACCTCTTCCGATTTCATCGAGAATCAGAAGGGAATTCTTCGTTGCATTCCTGAGAATATTGGAAACCTCGTTCATTTCCACCATGAAGGTACTCTGACCGCTCGCTAAATCATCACTTGCACCGACACGGGTAAAAATACGGTCAACAACACCGATTGATGCACTCTTTGCAGGAACAAAGGAGCCTATCTGTGCCATCAGTACAATTAAAGCGGTTTGTCTCATGTAGGTGGATTTACCTGCCATGTTCGGTCCGGTTATAATCGCAATCTGATTGGATTTGTTATCCAGAATCGTATCGTTCGGAATAAAGAGTGCATCCTGCAAAACCTTCTCTACAACAGGATGACGTCCTTCCTTAATCGTAATCGCATTCTTCTCATTAAAGACGGGCTTTACATATCCGTTCTGTTCCCCGACATAGGAAAGGGAACAAAGCGCATCCAAAAGCGCCACTGCTTTGGCCGTAGCCTGAATCCGGTCAAGGCGCTCCGCAATATAATCCCGAAGCTCCGAAAATAAGTCATATTCAAGGTTATAAAGCTTATCCTCCGCATTGAGAATCGTATCTTCCAGTTCCTTTAAACGAGGCGTTGTATAACGTTCCGCATTCGTTAAAGTCTGTTTTCTCACGTAATCGTCAGGGACGAGATTTTTATAGGAGTTGGTTACTTCCAGAAAGTATCCGAATACCTTGTTATAACTGATTTTCAGATTCTTGATTCCGGTGCGCTCCCGTTCCGCTTCACCGAGTTCTGCAACCCACTGTTTGCCTTCGGTTTTCGCTTTTCTTAAATAATCAATATCCGCATTGTACCCGTCCTTAATAATACCGCCTTCCTTTGAGGTAAAAGGCGGTTCCTCCACAATGCAGTCACGGATGCGTTCGTAAACATCCTGAAGGGAATCGATACGTTCACAAAGCTCCGTAAGCATCGGATCGGTAAAATCAGCCAACACCGTTTTTATCGGTGCAAGCATTTCCAGAGAATTACGGAATGCAATCATATCCCTAGGATTGATGGATAGATAACTTACCTTACCAAGAAGTCTTTCCAAATCATAAATGGAATTTAAATATTCACGGATTTCATCCCGGTTTACGGAAGATAAAGTCAGTGCTTCCACTGCATTTAAGCGGTACTCGATATCCTCGCGTTTCAATAACGGCTGCTCAATGAAATTTCGAAGCGTTCTTGCTCCCATCGCGGTTTTGGTTTTATCAAGCACCCAGAATAATGACCCTCTTTTCTGTTTTTCACGAAGCGTTTCGGTCAGTTCCAGATTTCTTCTGGTTGCCGCATCCAGAATCATGTATTTGCCGGCGGAATTCGGGAAAAGATGTGTTAAATGTGAAAGCGAGGTTTTCTGCGTATCGATTAAATACTGCAGTAATGCACCCGCAGCAATCGTTCCGTGCTCATATTCTTCGATTCCCATGCCGATTAAGGAACTTACCTTAAAATGCTTCATAAGACATTTTTTCGTTGCATTTTCATCAAAGAAACGGTCTTCTAAGGTAAACATTGCAAGACCCAAACGGTTTTTCATATCCACGATATCAAGACCGCAGGAATAAAAGAAATCATTTGCAATGATTTCACTCGGCATGTATCTGCAGATTTCATCATAGAGTTCCTTATTGCTTTCCGCTTCGGAAAGATAATAGTCTCCGGTCGTTACATCCGCAACGGAAATACCGATCTTGCGAAGACCGTAATAGATACACATGATGAAATTGTTCTTCGTTTCATCCATAGAGGAAACATCAGTATTTGTACCGGGTGTTACGATTCTGGTAACTTCTCTTTTTACCAGACCTTTTGCGAATTTCGGGTCCTCCACCTGCTCACAGATGGCAACCTTATAACCTCTCGAAACAAGTCGGTTTAAGAAAGAATCCACTGCATGATAAGGAACACCGCACATCGGTGCACGTTCTTCCAATCCGCAGCTTTTCCCGGTCAGCGTAAGCTCCAGTTCTTTTGATGCAATGAGCGCGTCCTCAAAGAACATCTCATAAAAGTCGCCCAATCGATAAAAAAGAATACAGTCCGAGTATTCTTCTTTCGTTTCCAGATATTTGACCATCATGGGCGATAAGCCCGGTGTTTCTTTCGTAACTTTATCCACTGTATTTCCTCTTCAAAAACCATATACCGCTGTCCCCAGGGAGGGACACCGATCTTTTATAATTGTTTACCCAGATAATAGAATCCTTTGCATTCTTCGAGTTTTACAGTCACAATCTCTCCGATCAGCGATTTATCTCCCGGAAAATGCACAAGCGTATTATTTGACATGCGTCCTGTAACAAGCGATGCATCATGGGAATTTACATCCTCCACAAGTACATCGGCAATCTGACCCTGAAGCAGTGCTGTTCGTTCCTTCGCACAGTTCTGAACAAGTGCAAGCACTTCATCAAACCATACTTTGATATTCTCTTCCGCTACCTGATCAGGCATACTTGCAGCCGGGGTTCCGGTTCGTTTGGAATAAATAAACGTAAATGCATTATCGAAGCAGACCTTTCGAATGACATCCAGAGTTTCATCAATATCTTCTTTGGTTTCCCCGGGGAAACCGACAATAATATCCGTTGTAATTGCAACATCCGGAAGTTCTCTTCTTAACTTTAATGCAAGGTCAAGAAATTCTTCCTTCGTATATCTTCTGTTCATCCGCTTTAAGATTCTTGAAGAACCTGATTGAAGCGGCAGATGAATATGCTTACAGATTTTTTTCGATTCTTTCATAACCGCAATCATATCATCATCAAAATCACTCGGGTAAGGAGTCATGAAGCGGATTCTCTCAAGTCCGTCAATCTTCTCCACCATACGTAACAGCTCGGGAAACTTAGTTTTCGATTCCAGATTTTTCCCGTAGGAATTGACATTCTGACCGAGCAGCATAACTTCTTTTACGCCGTCGGAAACAAGCTTTTCAATCTCACAGATAATCTCTTCCGGTTCTCTGGAACGCTCTCTGCCCCTTACATACGGAACGATGCAGTAGGTACAGAACTTATCACATCCGAACATGATATTAACGCCGGACTTAAAAGGATATTTACGAATCACCGGCAAATCCTCCACAATCTTTGTGGCGGATTCCCAAATGTCGATAAACATCCCGTCACGCTTCATCATATATACGAAATATTCGGGGAATTTATAAAGATTATGTGTTCCAAATACAAGATCAACAAAAGGATAAGAATTCTGTATTTTCTCCACAACGGATTCTTCCTGTGTCATGCAGCCGCAAAGCGCAATTTTCATGTTCGGATTGCGTTTCTTGTAAGTGTTCAAAACACCGAGTTTTCCGTATACCTTCTGATTGGCATTATCACGAACGGAACAGGTATTGTATAAAACAAAATCCGCCTCCTCCGATTCGGTCATGTGAAATCCCATGTTTGCAAGAATTCCGGTGATTTTTTCCGAATCTCTTGCATTCATCTGGCAGCCAAAGGTAACAACACAGGCAGTGAGCGGGTGTCCTTCCTGCTCACTGTAATTTAAAACTATTTGCTTTCCTTCTTCAATAAACCGAAGCTGTCTTGCAACTTCCTCTTTATCCGTCTTGGTTTCAAATACTTCTCTCACTAAATTTTTGCTCTGAACTTTCTTTTTCTTTCTTCTCTAAATCAATAATGCTGTTTGTAATTGCATTTACGAAAAATGTAAATTGTACATGCAGGCAGCTATCCGCGGATCTGTCCGTTACCGCGAATCAGATACTTATAGCTTACAATCTGCTCGAGTCCCATAGGTCCTCTTGCATGTAATTTCTGTGTGGAAATTCCGATTTCCGCACCGAATCCGAACTCGAATCCGTCGGTAAATCTGGTGGAGGCATTCACATATACGCAGGCCGCATCGACACCCTGTAAGAATTTCTCCGCATTTTCCTTACTCTCGGTAAGAATTGCATCGGAATGTCCGGTATTATGCTCGTTGATGAACTCAATTGCTTCTTCCACGTTAGACACAACCTTAACGGATAAAATGTAATCCAGATATTCTTTATAGAAATCCTCTTCCGTGGCTGCATTTGCTTCGGGTAAAACATTACATGTAATGTCATCACCGCGGAATTCCACATTTTTTTCTTTTAATTTCGCATATAATTTCGGCAGAAATTCATTTGCAATTTTCTCATGAATTACTAAAGATTCACAGGCATTGCAAACGCCGATTCTCTGCGTTTTTGCATTAAAAATAATTGCCACCGCTTTTTCCTGATCCGCAGTTTCATCCACAAAAATATGACAGTTTCCGGTTCCCGTTTCAATGACGGGAATTAAGGAATTCTCAACAACCGCTTTAATTAAGCCTGCGCCTCCGCGGGGAATTAAAAGGTCCACATAGTCTTTCATCTTCATAAATTCCGTTGTTACGGCGCGGTCCGTCTGTTCAATTAAGGAGATTGCATCGGTTGTAATATTACTTTCGGCAAGACCTCTCGAAATGCTCTTTACAACGGCGATATTGGAATTGATGGCATCTTTGCCGCCCTTTAAGATTACGGCACTTCCCGCCTTAAAGCAAAGTGCGAAAGCATCTGCCGTAACATTCGGTCTGGA
>CADANR010000107.1 GCA_902789265.1 uncultured Lachnospiraceae bacterium
ACGGTCCAAAGGAACAGCCGGAGACCAAACCCAAGGCTCCCGATTTATCGGCTCTGAATAATTCCGGAACAGGAAGATTCTTTAAGTCCAACTTTCCGTTCGGTGTTACCGGCATTTCGTCAAGCTGCATGTAAGCGGTCGGAACCATATAATTTGTAAGGGTTCTTCCGAGTTCTTTTTTAAGCATTCCGATATCCACCGGATGATCTGCCGTAAACCATGCACACAAATGCTCGATGCCGTTGATTTTTTCTATCTTGATTGCGGTGCGTCCGATTCCTTCCACGGAAGAAAGAACGGCATCCACTTCGTCAAGCTCGATACGAAGACCGCGAAGTTTAATCTGATTGTCACGTCTTCCGAGAATCTCCACATTACCGCCGTTAAGCCACCTTGCGAAGTCTCCGGATTTATAAACCCGTATTCCGTTATAATCGATGAACCGTTCCGCCGTCATCTCCGGCAGGTTATTGTAGCCTGCTGCCACACCGAGTCCGCCGATATAAAGTTCTCCGGTCACGCCCGCGGGAACTTCGTTTCCGTCGGAATCCACGATATACTCATATACGCCCGGAAGCGGACGACCGGCATTGACGGAATCGTATCCGGACAGTTCCTGCGTATTCGAGGATACTGTAGTTTCCGTCGGACCATAGGTATTAAATAAAAGTCTGTCTTTCTTTTTCTTAAGTCTCAGCAGCAACTGCTCCGGATATTTCTCTCCGCCGTTAATGAGAATCTTACAATTCTCAACCGCCTCCCGGAAATCTTCCGATTCCATCAGTGTCTGGAGTCTGGAAGGGGTGGATCCGAACATATCCGTATTCGTTTTCTTCATCCTTGCAGCCAGGGAATTTGCATCATTGATTTCCTCATCGGATGCAACGGAAAGGGTAAGCCCGTTAAACAAAGGCATTCCCCACTCCTTAATGGAGAAGTCAAAGGAAAATGTAGTAACCGCGGTCAGAACATGTCCGTTTGTTACCATCGCATGCGCAAGGATATTATCCGGAATAGCCGTTACGTAATTGACGATACCTCTGTGCCTTAACATAACGCCCTTCGGTTTTCCGGTGGATCCGGAGGTATAGATTAAGTATGCCAGATCATCCTGCGTAATCGTAACTGCCGGTTTCTCCGTATTACTCTCCTTCAGAAGATCCTTAATATCTACCGCAGTCTTATCCGTAAACCTTTCAAGTCTGTCCGCAGTGGTAATGATCAGCTCCGCTCCGGAATCCTCAATAATATGACGGATTCTCTCTACCGGGTAATTGGGGTCACAAGGTATGTATGCACCGCCCGCCTTTAACGTTCCGTAAAGAGCGAAGAAGAATCCTGCCGTTCTGGGAAGAAGCAGAACCACGCGGCTGCCCGTTTTCACGCCTTTTGCGATTAAGGCATTGGCAACGCGGTTTGCATTTTCATTCAGTTCTTTATAGGTGTAATCGCCGTCCACCGCCGTGATTGCAAGTTTCTCCGGAGTCATTTCCGCAAACTTTTCAATACCCGAATGGAATAAAATCTCCGGCGCAAGTTCTACCTTGCAATCCCTTGCATGATAACCCGAAAGGAGTTCTTCTCTTTCTTTGTCTAAGAGCGTAATGCTTCTGAGTTTGTTTCTTCCGTACTTCGTAAACTTCTCAAGTACAATCGCATAGGATTTAATAAACTCGTTGATCGCATTTTCCGTATACAGCGCATCGTTATACTCTGCCTCAATGGCAGGTCCGTCTGCCTTGTCGACAATCCTTACGGTAATACCGAACTTCGCTTCCGGTGTTTCGATGCCTTCTACCTTTATAAGCCCCGGAATATCCGGTTTTTCCACGATACCGCGCTGGTATTCATACATCACGTTAATACCGAAGCCCCATTTCGCGGATACTTCCGCAAACGGATAATTCTCATGTTCCAGTGCTTTATCAAGTCCTTCGGAAACCTCTTTCACGAAATCGTTTACACTTCCGTCGGAAAGCTTAGCCGCAAGCGGCAGGGTATTTACAAACATACCGAAGGTATCGGCATATCTTACATCCGATCTTCCGCTTGAAATGGTTGCAATGTAAACCTTATCGGAAACCGATACTCTTGCAAGCGTATAGTCCAAAGCTGCCAGGAAAAGACCTGCTTCGGAAACACTTAAATCCCTGCTTGCCTTCTGTACCAAATCTGCATTGAAGGTTCCGTATATGAACTTCTTCTTTCCTGCTTCCGCACCCTTGGAAATATCGGACGGAAGTTCCGTGGAGGATTCATAGTCCGCTAAGAGGCTTGCATAATACTCTTCGTATTCTGCGCCGCGTTCGCTTTCAATAATCTCCTTCTGGTTCTTAATATAAGCAAAGTAGGAAGCATTCTCTTTCTCAAGTTCCCTGCCGCCGTTTCGAAGCGCCACGCCCAGTTCCTTTAAGAACTGACTCATGGAGAAGCCGTCAAAGATTAAATGATGGAAGTCCGAAAATACCTTTACATCCTCTTCCCCTTTAATAATCACAAACTCAAACAACGGACCGCGGTTTAAGTGGAATGCTTTCACGAATTCCTTTGCAAACTCCTCGCATTCCTCTTTCGTTTTTTCATAAACCGGAATCTCGGGCTGAACCACTTCGTCCCTGATTGCCAGTACCTGTTTATCATCAATATCAAAATGCACGAATACGGACGGATGCGCCTTCATCACTCTTCCTATGGCATCCTTAAGCTTTTCGATATCCGTATTCACATCAAGTGTAATGACGGAAGGAATGTTGTAGGTTACTGCATTCGGGTTCTTCATGCAGTCAACGTAAATACCGCTCTGCGCTGCACTGAGAGGCATTCTGTCTGCCTCTTCTTCCGCATCCTTCACTCCGCCTGTTGCCCCGTTATGCATCCAGTTTTCAAGAATTCGGTTCTCGATATCGGTAATGCTTAAATCCTTCATTCCTTTCACTTGAATATCGACACCGAAATTCTTGGAAAGCTTTGTGGAAAGACGGATCATGCTTAAGCTGGTAAAACCTAAGTATTCAAGCGGTGTATTAAGCGGCGGATTCTTCATATTGAGGGCTTCGCCGATGATACCTTTAAGTTCGGTTTCAAGCACATTATCCACATGTGCGGAATCTTCTTCCGTTGCCACAATGGTCGGCTCCGGCAGTGCCTTTTTATTCACCTTGCCGTTCTGATTCAGCGGTATCTTGTCAATCTGCATGATGGATGCCGGAATCATATAAGGCGGTTTTCTGGTCCGGATATAATCGGCAATCTCCTTTGCTTCCACCTTCTCATCCGATACGAAGTATGCCGCAATGGCCTTGCCGTCGGCACCTAAGTCCTTCGCTACCACCGCAACATCTTTAATCTTCTCGATTTCACGGATGACGGCTTCCACTTCGCTTAATTCCACACGGAATCCGTGAATCTTGACCTGACCGTCGCGTCTTCCGATAAACTCGATTTCGCCGTCCGTTCTGTAGCGGACAATGTCACCGCTTCGGTATGCTTTCTTATATTCGCCGTAATCAAACGGATTCTCTACGAATACTTCTTCCGTCTTCTCCGGGCGGTTTAGATAACCTTCTCCTACGTGAGGTCCGGCTATGATTAATTCGCCGAGCGCTCCCGGAGGAAGGAGATGTCCGAAGGAATCCGCAACATAGCACTTTAAGTCACTAAGCGGATGACCGATCGGAATATTGTCCTCTTTCTTCGTGACATGATAAATTGTTGAGAAAATCGTGCACTCAGTGGGACCGTATGCATTATAAAATTCAATCCCCTTGGGCGGTTCCATGGAAGCAAGTTTTTCTCCTCCGACAGAAATGGCACGAAGTCCCGGTGTCTTCATTTCGGTTGCATACTGGCGACCTACCTGCGTTGTCATGAAGGCAACCGTTACGTGATTCTTAATAAAGTATTCGTTCATGGAAGAAAGATCGAGTCGCATTTCTTCCGGTACGATACATACCGCAGCACCTGCGGAAAGTGCAGGGTACATATCCATCATGCAGGCATCGAAACCGTAGGATGCATACTGTCCTGCCGTGTCATTCTGTGTCAGATTAAAGAATTTCTTATACCAGTCGATGAAGCAAACCAGATTTCCGTGCGTCAGTTTTACCCCCTTCGGAACACCGGTACTTCCGGATGTATAAAGCAGGATAAAGAGATCCTCCGGCTTGCATTCTGCGGTTGGTTTCCCATCCTGTAATGCTTCGATTTCCTTAAGGGTAATTCTCTGTCCCTTGTAATCGGTAATTAATTCACCCAGTTCCTCCGTGGTAATAAGAAGGCTTGCCGAAGCATCCTGAATCATGAAGTTCAGTCGTTCGGTCGGATAGGTTGCATCAAGCGGCTGATATGCACATCCGGCTTTTAAGGCACCCATGGATGCAATCACCTGATAAACGCCTCTCGGAATCAGGATGGATACCACATCCCCCTTCTTTAAGCCGATGGATTCAATGTATGCTGCAATATTGTCGGAGAGTTTGTCTGCTTCCGCAAAAGTTCTCTTTTCGTCCTCGTAAATAACCGCGGTATTCTCCGGATATTTCTTTGCAGCCGCACGGAATAAGGATACCACCGTCTGGGTTCTGTCATAATCCGTCTCGGTTTTATTCCATGCTTTGATCTTTTCAATCACGTCATATCCGGCAAGGGATACCTCTCCCACCGTTTCCGCGACAAGCATGTTCTTTAAGACATTTTCAAAAGCTCCCAAGAGTACGCTTATGAATTCTTCCGAATAGAGATCACTTCTGTATTCCGCACGGATATTGTAAAGTCCGTTATTCTTATACATCTGGATTGCCAGCTGTTCGCCGGTTGCATTCTCCATAATCGGAATCCGCTCTACTGCTCCGCCCGCGAATCCGCCGACATTTAAGACATCACCCTGATATACGAACAAAAGATTGCTTGTCATTCCGGTTGCGGCAACCAATTCATAAAACGGATAAATATCATTATTCATGCAGCCTAACATCTGGTCTTTAGCCGCTGCAAGATAATCCCTTACTTTCTCTTCTTTAGAGAATTTTGCATACACGGGAAGTGTCTTTACAAGCATGGCAATGGTCTTTGCCGTTCTTAAGGAATCCCTGCCGTTATAGATTGTCGTAAATAACGCCTCGTTCATGCCTGCATAAAGTCCCATGCAGATTCCGAAGGAAGCAACGGCAAAGATGTTTTCCGTAACCCCGTACTTGCGGCAAATCTCTTCGACTTCTTCCGCACCGATTTCCAGATCTTTCGTAACCGCACCGAAGGACATTTCCCCGTCGTTTTTATCGGGAATCGGAAGGCTGTCCACCTCAAGGCCTCCGAAGGTTTCAAGGTACCAGCCCTTGGCATCTTCGTAGGATTTCTCTTTTGCGTTTGCTTCATCCTCAGCCACTTCAAAACCGCTGTAGGTTTCTTTCTCTAAGGGATTTCCGAGATATGCTTTCTCCAAATCTTTTACAAAGATTAACATCGAAGCCCCGTCAAAAATGATATGGTGAAGGTCGGTAAATAAGTACTTCCCGCCTTCGGTTTCAAATAAACGGATCCTGAAAAGCCTGTCGGTAAGAAGTCTGAACGGCTGCATCAGATTCGGAATGATTTCCTGCAGTTCTTTCTCACTGATTTTTTCTATCGTCTGTGAGTAGGTATCATTCTCTCTTCTATACTGCACCGGATTCTCTTCGCTGTCGTATTTTAATCCGAGCTTGATAAACGGATGCGCCTCCACGACCTGTTCGCAGGCTGTGCGGAGTTTCTCCATGTCAATTTCATCCGAAAGTTTTAAGAGAATCGGATTGTTGTATAATGCTTCGCCATCGCGGTTTACGGACTCGATAAAGATGCCGAGCTGCGTGCCGGATAACGGGTATTCCTCTTTTCTGACACGGGCCTTCATCTCTTTACCGTCCATACATGCAGCGGCAATCTTTCGCGGAGTCTTGGCCGTGTAAATCAACTTACTGTCAAGGTCTAACTCGGCACATTCGGTTGCAAGCTTCATGACACGGATACTGTCGCCGCCGAGTGCAAAGAAATCATCATCGATGCCCACCTGATCAATGCCTAAGGATACTTCAAACGCGCGGCAGAGGAACGACTCGGTTTCATTCTCGGGCGGTACGTATTCAGACCTTCTGCTCATAATGTCAGGCTCGGGAAGATTCTTTCTGTCAATCTTTCCGTTCATGTTGATGGGGAGTTTCTCCAAGTACATATAGAAGCCCGGAATCATGTATGCCGGAAGCTTGTCGGATAATTTTTCGGTAAGCTCCTCATCCGTCATTTCCGTACCTGTATAGTATGCGCAGAGAACGATTTTACCATCCTTACCTTCGATGGCTTTTACTACGGCATTCTCGACGCCGTCCTGCATACGCAGAACATTTTCGATTTCACCGGGCTCCACTCTCTGGCCGTTAATCTTTACCATCCAGTCTTTACGGTTGACATATACAAGATTTCCGTCGGGAAGCATTTTTAAAATATCACCCGTATGGAGCCAGCCGCCCCTGAAGAGCTTCTTCGTCGCTTCCGGATTCTTGAAATACCCGGGTGTAAAATTGCCCTTTACACATAACTCGCCTTCTTCTCCGTCGGGAACGGGATTCATATCATCATCAAGAAG
>CADANR010000108.1 GCA_902789265.1 uncultured Lachnospiraceae bacterium
GCGGCCATGACTGCCCGTTCAAAGGGACTGGTGGACCTTGCAGGTGAGGGATTTATCGAAATCAATTATAAGGATGCCGAAAAACTCGGAATCGAAAACGGAGAGAGAATTTTAGTCGGCAGCAGAAGAGGAGAAATCACAGCCACGGCACATGTGGGCAGGAAGGTATCGGAAGGGGAAACCTGGATGCCGTTCCACTATGAGGATTCTCCCGTAAATATGCTTACCAATGCCGAACTGGATGATATTGCAAGAATTCCGGAATACAAGGTTTGCGCGGTTCGAATAAAAAAGCAGGAACCGGCAAAGGAAGAGTGATTTTGGACGGGGTTATACGAAAAAGAAGGAGAACCGAACTTGGATGGTCAGGTGAAAGAAACAGTCCGGACTTTAGTCCGGGCTGACGGAACAAAAGAAATAAAAAAATGTGTTTTGGTAAAAGAGCATCCTCTTACCATCTGTGTCAACGGGGAAAAGAAATGTCATACGGTGTGCTCCGGAGAATATCTTTCGGAAATGGCAGTGGGGTGCCTTTTTACATCGGGCATTATTTCCGGTAAGAAAGAAGAAATTAAGGAAATCATTTTTGATGCATCATCGGAAAATGTGAATGTGATTGTATGCGATAACGGTACGGACAATTCCGATAACTCTTTAAAAAAAGTTCCGGAGCATGAATGGAAAGAAGAATGGATTTTTGAAGCGGCGAAGCTTTTTTCCAAAGGAATGCCGGTACATAATATAACCTCCGGAACGCATGCCTGCATCCTTGCCAGAAGAGAAAAGGTTCTTTTTACCTGCGAAGATTTCGGAAGACGGAATACGGTGTTGAAGGCAATCGGATATGCCGTTTTAAATGAAATCAATCTTTCGGAATGTTTTCTCTTTATTTCCGGAAGAGTTTTATCGGACATGATGTATCATATAATCCGTGCACGAATTCCGCTAATTGTCTCAAAAGCAGTTCCTACGGCTGATGCCGTAAGAATTGCAAAGGAATACGGAGTCACACTGATTGTAAAAGCCTATCCGGATCAGATTGAAATTTGTGAATAGTACGAAAAACGAAACAGATAAAAAAGATTAAGGAAACACCTACGGAAATGAAGAGCAATAAAAAACAGGGGATATATGAAATCAGTCTTACGGCATCGAAAACGGTGCTGTTTGTTTTGCTTGCTTTCTGCGGCTTTGTTTTTGTTTTTTACGGCCTGATAAAAAGGGGAGATATAATTCAAAGCGAGCCTGTAAATTTCGTGGAAAACTGGGATGTTGCGTATTCCGAAAACGGTGACCAGACACTTACAACCACGCTTCCTGCAGATGTCAAAGCCAATGAATATCTTTTCTTTGAAACCCGAAATGATGTTTCTGTGTATATCGACGGCGTTCTCAGAAAGGATTTCGTTGAAAAGAGGGATATCAATACTCCCGGCGGTTCTTTTTCGAGATTATTAATGTATGTGCCGCTTTCCGAAAGTGATGCAGGCGAAAACATTACCGTTTACAGAATCGCTCCCCAGGCAATAGACAAAAAGATTCCCGATTTTTATATCAGCACACGTTCCGGTGCAATCAGTCATTTGCTGAAAACATCAGGTCTTGCGTTTATCCTTTCTTTTATTGTACTGGTCTTTTCGTTTGTAACCTTCATTGTCAGTATCGTATTACGGTTTTCATTTAAACAGAAAATCGACATGCTGTACGGTGCGCTTGGGATTTTTTCCATTTCCGCATGGCTTTTTACGGAATCCTACCTGTTCCCGTTTCTCTTCGGGGTATATCATGTGAACGGACTTTTAAGCTATATGTTCTGTCTGATTATGCCTCTGCCGCTCGGAGTGTATCTTTCCTCCATCCAGCGCGCCCGTTATAAATGGGAAACGGCGGTCATCATGGCTCTTGCAATTCTGAATGCGGTTGGTTTTCCGTTCCTTCATTTCACAGGAATCGTACCGTTTCATTATCTGCGCGATACCGCAAATGTGGTGCTGGCTGTTCTGGCAGTTTCCGGTATTGTGATTCTCCTGGTAGACGCTGTCCGGGGAAATATCGCGGAGTATCGCTATACATTTACCGGTTTTCTCGGGTTTCTCCTGGGCGGTCTGATTGAGCTGATTGCCACTCTTTTATACCTTCCGGTAATCCGTGCATCCATCCCCATTGTAACCGGTCTTGCATTTTTCCTTACATTCATTGTCATTCAGCAGGTCCATGATTTAAGAAAAATCAATGCGGAAAAACAGCATGCCATTGACATTTCGGAAGCAAAGACAAGGTTCCTTGCCAGCATGTCGCATGAAATCAGAACACCGATCAATTCCATTCTCGGAATGAATGAAATGATACTTCGGGAGAACAACGACAGCTCCATCGAGGAGTATTCGAGAAACATTAAGACATCCGGAAAAATGCTCTTAATGCTTGTTAATGATGTCCTGGATTTTACCAAAATCGAATCCGGAAAAATGGAAATCAAGGAAGAAGAATTCCGCATGGATGATCTTTTATATGACGTGATTTCCTTAATCAAAATAAGGGCGGAAGAGAAGTCCCTTACCTTAAAAACGGAAATTACAGGAGAGGTTCCGAATGAATTAATCAGTGATGAATTCCGGATCCGGCAGGTGCTTGTAAATATTTTAAACAATGCGGTAAAGTATACGGAATCCGGCAGCATTACGCTGAAGGTGGAAGGTGAATACAAAGAGGATGAGTACGAACTGAGATTTTTTGTAAAAGATACCGGAAAAGGAATCCGCAAGGAAGATATAGGGCAGCTCTTTGATGCATTTTCCAGAGCGGATTTAAAGACGAATGCGAATATTGAAGGGACAGGACTCGGACTTGCCATCGTGAAGGCAATCGTGACTTCCATGAACGGAGAAGTCGGTGTGGAAAGCGAATACGGAAGCGGTTCCGAATTTCGGGTAATCCTTCCCGTGAAATATAAGAGTAAGGAACTGCTTTCGGATGATTTCATGGAAGGAAGAAAAGTACAGAATGCGGAGTCCGGCAAATGCAGTTTTACGGCACCGGATGCGCATATTCTTGCCGTTGACGATAACCAGTCCAATCTTACGATTGTAAAACTCTTCTTAAAACGAAACGGCATTGTTCCGGATCTTTGTTCCACCGGCAGTCATGCCATGGAATTATGCAGGAAGAAAAAATATGATCTGATTTTACTCGACCATATGATGCCGGAACCGGACGGAATTGAGACTCTGCATTTCATCAGAAACGATAAGGACTCACTGAATCAGGATACGAAGGTGGTTGTGCTTACGGCGAATGCCGTGGCGGGAAGCCGGCAGATGTATATAAACGAAGGGTTTGATGAGTATCTTACCAAGCCGTTGGATTCCGGTATTCTTGAGGAAACCGTAATGCGAATGCTTCCGGAGGAGAAGGTAAATGAAACAAAAACACAGGAACAAACCGATGCGAATAATACGTTAAAGAACAGGCTTTCCGTGATAAAAGGCTTTGATTATGATACGGCATTCACATTCTGTGCAGAGGATGAGGGAATCTTAAAAGAGATTATAGAAGAGATAGCCCGGGAAGGTCCGAAGCGTGCGGAGAGAATGCGTAAGGATGTTGAAGAGAGAGATTTCGAGGCATACAGGATTGAAGCACATTCCATAAAAAGTTCGATGGCAACCATCGGAATAAAGGAGTTCAGCGAAAGAGCGAAGAAGCATGAATTTGCAGCCAGAGATAATAATCAGGCATATATTATCGGTGATGCGGATGATTTTATGAAGGAATATGCAGCCTTATGTGAAGAGCTTGGGGAAGCCGTGAAAGAGACGGATTGAGACAGCAGGAGCGGTCTTCGCTTTAATCGGCGTGAACCGGTAAATGAAAAGGGGAGTATAACGGAATACGGAGGGGTAAGTATGAAGAGAAAGAAAATCGCACTGCTTGCAGCGCAGGCAGATGAAGAGTATCAAAGCGAATTCATCAGCGGAGCAATGAAAAGGGCTTTTGCCGAGGGCATTGATCTTTATGTATTTTCCACGTATATCAAATCGCAGAATACGAAGGAACGTGAAACCGGAGATACGAATATTTTTAATCTGATTGATTACTCAAAGTTTGACGGTGTCATTCTTCTTTCGGATATGATTCAGGCGCAGGGCGTGGAATCGGTTTTGCAGGAAAAAATACATGCGGTATTCGACGGTCCCGTGATTTGCGTGGACAAGGACAGCCCGTATTTTCATACCTTCTGGACGGACGGTTACCGGGATGTTTATGACATGGTAAGCCATATGATAGAAGTGCACGGAATGACCGATATTGCGTATCTTACCGGAAAAAAAGATCATATCCATTCCATCCGGAGAGCTCAGGCATATCGTGACGCAATGGAAGCACACGGACTCACGGTTCGCGATAAAAGAATTTATTACGGAGATTTCTGGTACACTTCCGGAACAGCCTGTGCGGAGGAGCTTTTAAGAGACCGTAAGCATCTTCCCGAAGCAATCGTCTGCGCCAACGATCCGATGGCTATCGGTGTTGCAATCGGACTGCATGCCGCAGGAGTTGAAATTCCGGAGGATGTGGCAATTGTCGGATACGGATCTTCGGAGGAAGGCCGTACGAGCCCCTGCCCGATTACTTCCACTTATGTTCCGGGTACCTATTACGGCGGTCATGTAATGAAAAATATGCTGAAACTGATTGCGGGAGAAGAACCGGAAGAGCCGAACCCGAGGACGAGATTTTTCATCGGAAGCAGTTGCGGATGTACGCTTTCCAAACAGTCGGTGAGCTTAAAACTTCGTCCGGAATGGGCGACCGACAATTCCGAAGGCGGTTTTTTATCGCTCCATGATTACATGAAGGAGGATCTTCTTCTTGCGGATAATTTAGAGGATTTCTTCCGTACGGTTTACGATTATATCTACTTCATGTCAGGCCTTCGACGCATGGATTTTTTCCTGGATATTAACTGGAGTGATCCGGATTCACTCCTTAAGAACGATTTCAAAACCAAAGGTTATCCGAAGCAGATGCTGCATGTTTTGTCCTATGATCTGGACAATTCCGGCCGCTGCTTTGTGGATGTAAACCATGAAATCAAAACAACGGATATGCTTGAAGCGGAGGAGCGGGATAATCCGGAAGGTCATTTCTTTGTACCGATTTATTTTGAAAACAAATCCTTCGGGTATGCGGTTTTTGATTACGGCAACGAGCCGAGGTCCTTTGATATCGTTCTTCGTTTCTTTATGAATGTGGTGTCTTTAGGACTGGAAAGCTTAAGGCGTACCATTGTTTTGAAAAATCTAAGCAGTCTGGTAAATTCTGAAAATGAAGGAAAATTCAGCCTTTCCGAAGAATACAGCGGAAAGCGGATTGCGGAAGAGCATATTTCCGAAGAGGAAAAAGCGGAGCGATTACTTGTCGAAAAACTGCTTGATGAGAATCTCTTTACCTATAATTTCCAGCCCATTGTCCGCGCGGAAGACGGAGAGATTTACTCCTACGAAGCACTGATGCGTTCCAATACGGAAACAAAAATTCCGCCCCTTCAGATCATTCATCATGCCAATGCACTGGGAAGACTGCGTGATGTGGAGCGCGCGACATTTTTAAATGTGCTTTCCATCATGGAAGAAAAATCGGAATTGTTTGAAACCAGGAAGGTGTTTATCAACAGTATTCCGGGTATCAAATTAAAAGAAGAAGATCAGGAACGCATGGATGAACTGTTGCAAAAACATGCCACCAGCGTTGTTGTGGAATTGACGGAACAGGCGGAACTCGAGGATGACACTTTAGAGGAATTAAAGAGTCATCTCCGTGAACTCGGAACCGGTATTGCCGTTGACGATTACGGAACCGGCTATTCGAATGTAAGTAATCTTCTTCGTTACATGCCGAACTGCGTAAAGATTGACCGATCACTCCTGTCCGAAATTCAGAACAATACAAAGAAACAGCATTTTGTAAGAAACATTATCGAGTTCTGTCATGAGAATCAGATTATGGCACTTGCGGAAGGCGTGGAGACTTCGGAAGAACTGCAGACGGTAATCCGTCTCGGCGCGGATTTGATCCAGGGATTCTACGTGGCAAGACCTTCGGCGGAGATTATTGAGTCAGTCAGCTCCGATAAAAAAATGGAAATCAGCCGTTTCTACAGGGAACATCTTGACGGCTTAAAGGATGAGGTTTTCGTGGCAGGAAAGACGCCGCGTATCACAACCAACAATTTAAGCAAGGAATATAAAACGACCATTCTCGTAGGGGAGAAGGGGGCAGCGTACAGGGATTTATGCATTGCCGGAACACCGAATGTCAATACGGACATTCATATCGAGGTGAAGGAAGGATACGCCGGAATGATCACTCTCGATAATGTGACATTCTCCAATAAAAAACAAAGGCCCTGCATTCGCATGGCGGAAAACGTGAATTTAAGACTCCGTTTGGTCGGCGAGAACAAACTGATGGGCGGGGGAATTCTGGTTCCTGAGAATTCTTCCTTAACCATTGAAGGCGACGGAAATTTGAGAATTCATACAGACGGAACGGATGTATTCGGTATCGGAAATGAATTCGGCAAAAGACACGGCGATCCGATCCGGATTAATAAGGGAAAATATTCTCTTTACATGTCCGGAAGTGAGGGCGTGGGAATCGGGTCCTTTACGGGAAACGACGAACTTTTCATTCATGACTGTGATATTTATACGGACTGTACTTTCAAGGAAGGCGTCTGCATCGGAAATCTGTATGCCGATATGAAGCTTGAAAGCATGAATGCGCTTCTTCGTTTAAACTGCGGCGGTACGAAGATGTCTGCCATCGGTACCGTTACAGGGAAAACGGCCTATATTCGCATGCATGACCTGGCGGTGCATTTTAATATCCGCTCGGACCTGGCAACGGCGTTCGGAAGCCTTACCGGAAGCTCGAAACTGGAACTGGCTGCGCTCGCAATCCGTTATAAATCAGCCGGAAGTGATTCCTATATTTTCGGAGGAACCGGAACGGATACGGAAATTTCATTGGACAGCGCGGACTTTAAGGCACAGATGACTTCCGGGCGTTTGACGAATGCACCGAAGGAAAAATGTAAGTTTGAAAGAAATCTTATTGAATTACGAATTAACGGAGAAATTGCAGATATTGAGGAGTTGCTTGGCTAGAGAAGTTGCTTGTATAGAGAAGTTGCCTAAAGAGTTGCTTATATAAAAGATTTGTGGTTTAATTGATTTGCCGGTTTTTTCATAAAAGAGAAACCGGCAAATAAAGATTACATTAAGGAGGAAACGAGTATGGACTATCGAAGTAGTTCCACCGATGCAGCGGCGGACCGATCGTGCGGAAACGTAGTATTCGTTTCCTTTATTTGTGCAGGGCTGCATAATGTATTTTCCTGCTAACGCAGGATGCAGCCCGCACGCGAGTAGGGTGCCCCTGCTCGATTGTTTAAATCCTTTCGCCTGAGCATCGGTTTTTCATCTTGAAAAAATAGTTAGGAGGAAAGACCATTGGCTGAAACAAAAGATGTATCAATCATCGTAAGCACATTGCTTACACTTCTTCAGGAGAAGAAATATCCCACCATCAAAGAAATACTTGAGACAATGAATCCGGCTGATATCGCATCCGCATTTGAAGAGATGGATGAAAGCAGACTGCCGGTTTTGTTCCGTTTAATTCCAAAGGAACTGGCGGCGGAGACATTCGTGGAAATGGAGTCCGACAGGCAGGAATTGTTAATACGGGGATTCTCGGACAGCGAGCTTCGTGAAGTTCTGGATGAATTATATGTTGATGATGCGGTTGATATCGTGGAGGAAATGCCTGCGAATGTGGTAAAAAGAATTCTTGCACAGGCGGATCCGGACCTTCGAAAAGACATCAATGAAATCTTAAGATATCCCGAGAATTCCGCAGGCAGTATCATGACGGTCGAGTATGTTACGTTACGACCGGAGATGACCGTAAAAGAGGCGATTCTTCGTATCCGGCGTACCGGAATTGACAAGGAAACCATTTATACCTGTTATGTGACATCCTTCCGTAAGCTGATCGGATTTGTTACCGTAAAGGATCTGCTGCTTGCTCAGGATGAAGATACGCTGATCAAGGAAATGATGGATCAGAACGTAATCTTCGCAAACACGCATGACGATCGAGAGGAAGTAGTACAAAAACTTTCGAAATATAATTTTATCGCACTGCCCGTTGTGGACTCGGATTTAAGACTGGTCGGAATCGTTACATTCGACGATGCTATGGATGTCATGGAAGACGAGGCTACCGAGGATATCGAAATCATGGCCGGTATGACGCCTTCCGATAAGACGTATTTAAAATCCAATGTTTTCGATTTATTCAGGCACCGTATTCCCTGGCTTTTGCTTTTGATGGTTTCCGCAACCTTCACGGGAATCATTATGACGAAGTTTGAAAATGCATTAGCGGCACAGGTCGTGCTTGCGGCATTTATCCCGATGTTAATGGATACCGGCGGTAATTCCGGATCACAGTCATCCGTTACGATTATCCGTGCATTGTCGCTTGGCGAACTCGAATTCGGAAATTTAATTGGTGTCATCTGGAAGGAACTTCGGACCGCAATCCTTTGCGGAAGCGCACTGGCTGTTGCATGTTTTGCAAAAATCATGCTGGTGGACCGGCTTATCATGCACAATCCGAATGTTACATTACTCGTTGCATTTACGGTTTGCATTACCATGGTTTTAACCGTTATGGTTGCCAAGGTAATCGGCTGTACGCTGCCGATGATTGCGAAAAAACTCGGCTTCGATCCGGCGGTTATGGCGTCTCCTTTTATTACCACCATGGTGGATGCCATCTCGTTGATGGTATATTTCGGAATGGCGAATCTGTTGTTATTTAGAACGTGACAGATTCAGAACATGCGTGGTTCAGAACGTAAAAAGCTCCTGTTATTCAGGACGTGAGGTTTAGATGGTAAGAAAAAGAGGAAGGAATTCTTTGAGAGAGAAGACTGAGCCGTGAGGTTTGGAATACTCTGAGAAAAGTAAGAAAATAGATTAAGAAATTCTTGTGTGAGAAAGGGGAAAAAATGAAAAAGAAAATGCTTACATGTCTTGCAATCGGAATGTCCGTGGTGATGTTGTCAGGGTGCGGAATCCTTCGGAGAGCCGCAATGAACCAGCTGATGAATCAGCCGATTGAAGCATCGGAAACGCCTTCCGAAACTACGCTGCCGGAAATAACGGACGTGGATGTCTCGGGAGACTGGACAAGGCCGAACACCGGGACATCGGAAACTTTGGACGGCGGAACGGATGACGGCACGGGTACCGAAATCGGCACGACTACGGCGAATCCTTCGTCCGGCCTTACCGCAAGCTATCTTTCGGATGATGCGGAAAAAGCAATGCAGTCGCTTCAGTCGGATTACAATAAGATTGCCTGGGGTGTCAGATATTCACCCGACGATATCGACGGACTTGTAATTTCCGTTTCGGCATTTACGGATGGGTACGGTTCCTATTTTCTGCTGATCGGATATACCAATATTTTCCAGAAGGACATTACCGTTTCGGCAAGCGGCTATGCGAAGGGAACCGACGGGAACAACATCGGTATGATTGATTCCTATGTGACTGCGTTGGGAACCGGGAATACCTTTGTGCAGAGAGTTTACTGCGGAGATAACATGCCGAACGGTGAAATACACTGGGATTCCCTGGAAGTAAAGGAAGCGACGAATAAGTCCTATGTATACTGGGAAGCGGATTATGCAGGCGGTATGAATAATTCGGTATTAACTACATCCTATTCAATTCAGACAGTGGAACCGGCCGACATTTATGAAGTACAAATTGTTCTGGTGGATGAGAACGGTTATATTTTGGATTACGGTATGGATGCGCCGCAGGACAGAAATGTTACGCAGTTTACGGGTGAAATTAAGTACTACGGCGGACTGACAGGGAAGAGCAAGATGGATGCGGCGGTGTTCGCAAATCCTGTAAAGTAGAGTAAGTTAGGGCCACACATTTCTGTGGCCCTTTTTTTTACTGTCTTGGTTTAATGTCAATGGTAACTACTGCTTTTCCGATACTGATGAAAACATCCATAATCGTTTCCTCATTCGGAATGAAAATTTCTTTCAGATAGGTTTTATTGGCTCCGACCCGGGTGAGAAAATCCTTAATCGCTTTAATTTTTACCTGATTCATTCTACCGACCGGCATAGTTACAATTAACGGATCCTCATTTGCCTTTACCTTAAATTTTTCTTTTCCGATTACGATAACTGCCTTGGAATGATTGGGGCTTGTTACGTGAAAATATACATTATTTTCCATATCCATGTTCCTCTTTCTTTTGAATAATGTTTACAATTGCATTCTTATCATATCATATTATGAGGAAAAAACCAGAGATTACTCATGCCCACCTTCGCGCATTCTGTAATCCGGGTCTTCCTCGATCATGCGGAGCATGATTTCGGCGAAACGCGGATCAAACTGGGTTCCGCTTCCGTTTATGATTTCCTGGCGGATCCGTTCCTGTGACATAATATTTCGATAGCTTCGGTTACTCGACATGGCATCATAGGCATCGGCAACCGCTATGATTCTTGCTTCTTCCGGAATTTCCTCACCGACTAAACCGTCCGGGTAACCGGTTCCGTCAAAGCGTTCATGGTGCCAGCGGGCACCGACGGAAAGCTTCGGCATTTCGGCAATGTTCTTAAGAATCTGTGAACCGATGACGGGATGTTTTTTGATGTCATCGAATTCCGACGGAGACAATTTTCCATTCTTATGGATGACGTCATCCGGCACGCCGATTTTACCGACATCATGTAAAAGCGCAATAATATAGATGTCGCCCTGTTCCTTCATGCTGTAGCCGTAGCGTCTTGCAATTTCCTTTGCGTAATCCGCAACGCGGCTGGAGTGTCCGTTCGTATAAGGGTCTTTCGCATCAATTGCACCGGCGAGCGAACTGACGACATTTAAGAACAATTGCTCGTTTTCCTTGGTTTTGCGGTCGACTTCTTCGGCTAAGTGTTTCTGCAGTCTTAACAGCTCCGCAATCTGCTTTACGCGAAGTGTCAGAATTTCGGGAATAAACGGCTTTCTGATAAAATCCTTTGCACCGAGTGCAAGGGCATGTTTTTCCGTATTGGTGTCATTTTCCGAAGTCAGAAAAACGACCGGAATATCCGCAATTTCTGTTTCTTCCGCACGGAGTCTTTTCATGGTTTCAAAGCCGTCCATTCCTGGCATGTTGATGTCTAAAAGAATTAAATCCGGGTGGTTGTCTTTTAAGAAATTCAGCAAATCTTCGCCGGATACAAGCTTTGTAACGATGATGTCATTTTTGGTCAGAATCCGCTCCGCAAGCTTGCAGTTCATTTCATCGTCATCCACCACGGCTACCCACAATTTCTCTCCGCTTCCGGTATAGAGCGGCTCGGATTCCAGAAATTCGGTTTCATAGGAAATGTCCAAAACATCCCCGAATTTTGACCGCCATTTGCGGATGATGTTGCCGGCAACCTGGTCGACTGCCTCCGCCTTGATGTCCGTCAGAATAATAAAATACATATTCTTCCGGACCTGCATGAGAAGGTCGCTTTTTCTGAGAATCTGACCGATGTGCTCACCGAATTCTTCAAAGTAATGCGTGGTTTCTTCGTTGCCAAGATCTTCCCTGGGAGTCAAGGTAACCAGTATTTTGCATGCATTTCGGTGATAGCGCATTGCATAACGCATGACAAATCGGTACACGCCGACAAACGAGGACATATCGAGTTTCAGCGCTGATGAAGAAATGTTGCGCTCCGACAGAATCATGGAGATTGTGTTTAAGTTAATCTCATAAGTATCTTCTAAATCGCTTTCTTCTTCGTAAATACTGTAACCGTGCTTGACATTGTGCTTTACGTTATAAAGCGCTTTGTCGGCTTTCTTTAAGGCATCCGAATATACGGTACCGTTTCCGTTTAAAAAAATCGCACCGACACTTGCCCCTAAAGGAATATCCATATCCTCGCCCAAAATGATTCGGGCTTCTTTCAGGAATGCCGAATTTAATTTAAGCGTGAATTCCTTGATATCCTCTTCATTTTTTAAGGTCACGGAAAATGCCGTAAACTCATCTCCGCCGATACGTCCGATAATGTCATCGGGACCGAGAAGACCTTTAATCAAATCGGAAAAAGAAGTCAGAATTTTGTCCCCGGCATCATGCCCGTAAATGTCATTTACAAGCTTGAAGGAGTCGAGATCAATCATCATTAAAATGCCGTGTTTTCTCTTACAGAGCATTTCGAGTTTTTCGTTTGTCGCAGCCTTGTTTAAAAGTCCGGTTAAGTTATCAATCGTAGCTTCTTCATGGAAACGGTGCAGCATCTCCTGACGGTTTAACACGTTGGAAATACGCTTTATTAAAAC
>CADANR010000109.1 GCA_902789265.1 uncultured Lachnospiraceae bacterium
AAATCAAAAGGAATTTTTGTAAAATAATTTTCCGTAACTTCGTTACTGTCCGGCACACGGCCGATTCCGGATGCAAACACAATCAGGCAAATCAAAGACAAAATTCCGGAAATACCGGCCAAAATCGGCACCGGAAAACGATATTTAAATGCTTTTGTCAGAAGCAAGTAATCCTGATAATAAGAATCTGTGTGAACCGGAAAGGACGAATCCACATACAACTTCCATGTTATGTTTCCCGGATCCTTCTCGCCCGTATAAACGTATTCCGTTGGAAGATTGTCTTTCACGGACTCATTTCTCCAATAATAAAACTTTTCACCCGTCTTCGTATTAGTAAATTCCAATGCAGCCACATTTCTGTTTTTTAGGAAATCCACTGCCGCATCTTTTTGTCCTACTTCAATATCCACAACCACCTGATTGACATTCATTCTTGCATTCTGCGCAAAACGCCCGTCCAACAGGTCTTTCACACTTCTTCGGCTGTAAACATCCTCTTCAGCCATATAGTATGTTGCAAAAAGACCACTTGCCATAAGAACGGCAAAAATCACCATACCGAATAAAGACAACCATTTCACTATAGGATACGCACTGATGCGTTTTCTCGTTTTCATTGTTTCCTCCATGTTATCCCTCAATTTTATATCCCTGTCCCCACACTACTTTCAGGTAGTGCGGTTCTTCCGGATTAATCTCTATTTTTTCACGAATGTGACGGATATGAACCGCAACCGTTCTTTCACACCCAACCGGCAATGTTTCCTCCCAGACCTGTGAGTAGATTTCTTTTGGAGAAAAAACTTTGCCCGGAAACTGCAACAGTAGTTTCAGTATTTCAAATTCCTTTGGTGTAAACGAGATTTCATTTCCGTCAACGGACACCAGTTTTGTTCCGTCATCCAGTGAAATCCCGCCGACGGAATAAGTGTTTTCCCGCACAGCACTTCCTCCGAGCTGAAAGAACCGTCTGAGCGCGGAACGGACTCTCGCATTTACCTCTACCGGATTAAAAGGTTTCGTAATGTAATCATCCGCGCCAACGTTTAGTCCGAGGATTTTATCGGTATCTTCACTTTTTGCCGATAACATGATAACCGGGATATTGCTTTTCTTGCGAATTTCCGAAAGAGCATCAATACCGTTCATCTTCGGCATCATAATATCAAGCAGTACCAGATGTATTTCATTTTCCTCTATGGCCTGCAAGGCCTCGAGACCGTCTGATGCCTCAAAAAACGTCAAGTCCGGCGCTGAGAGATAGATTTTTAATGCATTTACAATATCCTGCTCATCATCACAGATTAAGATGTTATACATACACATTCCTCGCATTCTTCGAATATATCTGCAGACATGATAATCTTATGCTTTAATTTTTTAAGAAACAAGTAGGGGAAAGTTTAAGATTTTATTAAGAAAAGAGCCGGGATGGCTCTCTTCTTAATTCTGCATATCGATTGTACTTTAAACAGCTTTAGGTAATCCCTCGGCGAATGCATAAGACATTCTATTATCCCCTTACCTCATTCTAGTTTTGTTTTCGGAGATTCATCTTATACTCTTCCTCAGCCAGTGCTATCTGCTGCTGAATCTGTTCCGCAGTAGGCAGCTGTTCTTGAATCTTCCTAATCTGTACGTTGTCATAGGTAGCTACACCCATAGGGGTAGTAATCCCCTGAAAAGCAAGCTGAACCTCTGTGCGATCCATATCCTTGCATATCAACAGCCCAATAGTTGGGTTATCACTGTCCCTTTTGACAAATTCATTCACGGCATTCACATAGAAATTCAGTTTCCCGGTAAATTCTGGATCAAAGGGCTTTACTTTCAGCTCCAATACAACATAACATCGCAAATATATATGGTAAAACAGAAGGTCTATCTTTCGAGTTTTACCGGCTATGATAATTTCCTTTTGCCTTCCTACGAAAGCCCAGCCCTCACCAAGTTCCAACAGAAATCGAGTCATGCGTTCCTCTAAAACATCTTCTAACGCTTCTTCATCATATTTTTCCGGCAGGCTGACGAATCCAAGATCATAATTGCTTTTTAATATCTCCTGTGCAAGATCCCCTTGAATAGCTGGGAGTTTTTCGGAAAAATTAGTAACTGCACTTCCTGATGTATGATATAAGTCAGCTCTGATTATATTATCCAGCGTGTTACGGCTAAGATTTCCTTCTATAGTCTTTTGGACATAAAATAATGCTTCTTCTACGCTTTTTGATTTCTGAATAATCAAAACATGATGCATCCATGGCACAAAAGCAAACAAAGATGGAAAACTTAATTCTGAAGCAACTTGCTTCAGTTTTGACTCTTGAATTTCTGAAGCAACTTGCTTCAGTTTTAAGCTATCTATATCAACTTGCTCTTCCAACCGTGAGAGCAAACTCGTTGATTCAGTGTTTGCAGCATAAAAATTATACCACTGCTTCATAAACCATAGATTCCGCGCAGAAAAGCCTTTTACTTCCGGAAACTCAGCCTGAAGATCTAAACTGACCTGATTTACTATACCACTCCCCCACTTTTCCTCAGTTTTTCTTACAATCAGATCCCTTCCCAGCTGCCAATTGAAAAGAAGCTGCTCGGAATTTACCTTAACAGCCGCTTTTATCTGTGCATTCCGGAAGCGCTGTTTGATTTCGTGTATCCATTGAACATATTCACTATCAAGCATAACGCCCTGTGACGTCACTAATTCAGGTTTATTCTTCATCTTACTCACCATCCTCATCATTCAGTTCAAACAATTCTTTTGGGAACTGCTTCACCTAAAACGCCATTCTAACAAATTCATCGGACCGGATATCTTACATCCTCATACGGTTGGCATCGTTTTACTCAGCAATAAGTGTATTATAACATCAATAAATCAGAAAAGGCTATGTAATCTCCCCGTCATTCATCCCGCGTCGGAGCATCCTTAATGCATCTCTTTCAATCGCAGCCGCATACTTCTCCGTAATATGAAAGTATACGGCCGTATCTTCCAAAGAATTATCTTCCGGCAATCCAATCCCATAGCGATATGCCAAAAGAATTTTTTGCCTTTCCGGTAAAAGAAGAAAACGATTACGCATCTTCTCCAGCATGACATGCAAGGTTGCCAGATTCCCGGTCAGATCATCTTCACCCGTACGAACTCTTTCTATCGTCGGTATGCCTTCCTCATCTACACAATCATCGTTTAGAAAGATGCGTGTCTGTCCGCTTCTCTCCATGCGCTTTTCGAATCCGGAAAGACCTTTTTCGCAATAATCCGTCATTGCATTTTTCATCACCGAATAGGCATATGTAGAGAACCTCGTACCGGTTTCCTCGTCATAATTCCAAACCGCTCGCAGCATTGCGATTCTTCCTTCCTGAATAAGATCATCTCTTTCGATTCCGCCCTCCAATAAATCATCCTGACTGTATTTTTTCTCAATGATTAAAACAATGTTTAGAATTAAACCCTCGTTTTCAATAAGCAGGTGATTCTCCGCCTCCGAATCATTTTGTTTTATTCGTCTGCATAATTCAATATTCCGTTTATCCTGTCTGTCTTCGTGGTTACCGTTTCCCATAATTCGAAAGTATCTCAAATTGTTTTATAATTCCCGGAGTCAGTTCTTCTATCATCTCCGGTGTCATATTCGGATCTATGGAAAGTGCTTTCTTGACGGCCTCTGTCATCTTCTTAACCTGTTGTTCTTTCGAAAGTTTCCGACCATACTGCACTTTCATCGTCTCCTGTTTCATACACTTAAGGATTTCATCATCCAAAAGCTTCCGTGCCTCTCTTGCCTCTTTGGTCTCTGCATCGATTTTCTCTTTTATCTCCTTAACGGAAATCATAATCAGATTTTTAATCCGGTCCGTATCGTAATAATTAGGCGGTTCTTTAGATAATTTGATTTCATTTTTCAGCATATTAGTCTCTCTGTCATTCGGCAATTCTCCGCCCTTAATCAAATCCTCAAGAAATGAATATGTAAAATCCTTTAATTCATTTGATGTCCTAATGGCTCCGGACATGGATTCCGAAAAATACATCGCCATTCTGTTCACGGCAGTTATAAAATTATCATTCAGCAACAGCTCATTAATAACTCTCGGATTGGCTTTCCCGGAATATAGTTTTTCAGCAGCTTCCACTGACAAACCCAGCTCCCGTATTTCATAATATGTCTTCTCCGGAGTATCAACCAATCCCAGAATATAATCCGTCGGCAAATCATAATACTTCGCCAACGCAATCAGGTCTTCGCACTTTAACGAAGAAGTCCCGTTCTCCACCCTGCCGTAAGTGACTCGGTCACATTTTATGATATCGGCCACATCGTTCTGACTGAGACCTCTTGTTTTTCGAAGTTCAATCAATCTGTCACGCACATTTCCCGGTAAATATCTCGACATTCTCACAATCCTCACATTGCTGATTTCTTAAAACATTATATCTTATTTTTCAAAAATCGAACATACATTCTATTAAAATTAATAATATTTTTATGGTTCATTTTTGAACATAAAATGCACTTCGACTGTAATCAGCCTTCTTTTCTGAAACACTTTTTGACATTTGCCCGTTTTTCCTGTTTTTGCAGGTAATATTCAGTAGATACAAATTGAATCACTGTTTCAGTCAGGCTGCTAATCTTACAGAGCCCTTAAGAATTTAAGGGCGCACTTATATACCTCCCAAGAGGTATCGTGCGTTACATTCGTAACCTCTACCCGGCTTCGCCGATTTTGCGTTCGCTGTCGCTCCGGAAAAAACGAAAACAACATCAATTCAAAGATTAATCCGCCAGGACGCGGAAGAAAGGAGAAATGGCTTTATGAAAAACAAACCAAGCATCCGGGCAAGTCTTCGAAACTATTCCGATTTGGAAAAAATGCGAAAAGATTTGCAGGATTCCAACCGTAAACTTGATCAAGGGCAACACAATCTGACTCAAAAAGAAAACCGGCTTACGCATTGGGAAAACAAGGAACGCAAGAAACGAAACCATCGGATTTGTTATAAAGGTGCTCACATTGAGTACCTGATTCCCGAAACGGAAGAGCTCACAGATGACCAATTCATTGAATTCTGTGACGCTCTTTTTTCTTTCCCCGGAATCATGACACACATCCAAAACATCATCAAAAAAATCAAGGAGGAAAATTAACATGGCTCTATTTCATTTTAACGTAACACCAATAAGTCGGGGAAAAGGCAGAAGTGCCGTAGCATCTGCCGCATATATCGCCGGAGAAAAAATCTATGACGAATACTATGGCAAAACGCATGACTATACAAAAAAGAGCGGCGTCCTTTATTCGGAAATTCTGTTGCCGAACAACGCACCGGAACGATTAAAAGACCGGAAAACACTTTGGAATGAAATCGAAAAAATCGAGAAACATCCAAAAGCACAACTCTGCTACAGTTTCAATTTTGCTCTCCAAAACGAGCTGAGTGCGGAAGAAAACCATGAAATTGTCCGTCGATTTATCAGCGAACAATTTCTCTCCCGGGGAATGCTTGTTGATTACGCAATTCACAATCCGGAAAAGAACGGAGTTTCGAATCCGCATGTTCATATGCTGATTCCGATTCGCCCGTTGAAGGAGGACGGTTCCTGGGGCAACAAACAACACCGCGAATATCTTTATGACGAAAATCACAATCCCATTCAGGATGAGAACGGAAAACCGAAATTCAAGGCTGTCTCAAATACCGATTGGGGAAATCCGGAGACTCTTCTGAAATGGAGAGAGTCCTATGCCAATCTCTTTAATCAGGCATTTGAAGAAAACGGACTTCCCTGCAGGATCACACACCAATCCTTTGAGTCTCTCGGCATTGACAAACTTCCGACCATCCATGAAGGGCCGACAGTCAGAGCTATGGAAGCCAGAGGAATTCAGACAGAAATCGGAAATCATAATCGAAAAATCAAATTGTCCAACAAGTTGTTGGAGAAACTCGGCGGAACTCTGTCGGATATCATCGACTGGCTTTGTGAATTTACCAAGGAGTGCAAAAAAGAAAAGATATATGCTCCAACAATCGGATCTTTGGTAAACGACTATTATCAAAATCTCGGAAATATGAATCGAAGCAGACAAAGCCGGATACGAACGGTAAAAGAAATATCAAAAGTAATTCTTTTTCTCGAAAAGAATAATGTCGAATCCTTTGAAGATCTTTCCACTCTCGTTCGCGAATTATACGGGCAAGTGAATTCCATGCAAAAAGAACTGGAAAAAAACAACAAAGAAATCAGAAAGATAACAGACCTTCTACGCTATAGGGAAATGTATCAAAAATATGAGCCTATCTATAATCAGCTCAATTCTATCCTACTGCCCGGCAAGAAGGAAAAATTCAAAAGCGAACATTCTGCCGAACTCAATCAGTTCTTCCTGGCAAGAAGAAAGATAAAAGAATACTGGGGCGATTCCAATCCGGATTGGGCGTCCCTGAAAACGGAATTAGAGCAGCTTAATAAAAAACACGAAATTCTTAGCCGACAATATGCCGAGTATAAAGAGACAGCCAAAATCGGTTACCGAATAAAATGCATTACTGAA
>CADANR010000110.1 GCA_902789265.1 uncultured Lachnospiraceae bacterium
CATATTGTGACCGTAACTGATTGTTACGGGATCCCGGAAATCCGATCCGTTGATGTTTTCTACGAAAATGCAGCCCGGATAACCGGTGGAACCGTCAAGGTTTCGTTTTAAGTAGTAATCACGTTTGCTTTCATTTCTGAGAATCGGATATTCAATCCTGCTGTCCGGAATCAGTACATAGCCGATGACATCTTTGTTGATTTCCAGGTAAGCATCGAAATCCGGACGGGTTTTTAACTGGTTCTTATAGAAATCCGGATTCTCCACCGATTCCAGGAAGGCTTTCATTTTTGCCTCGTTTTCGGCTCTTTCCTGATCCTCTGCGGAGATTTCAGGCTCCTCCTCGCCCGTTTCCGTGATCCATGCACTTTTATTTAAATCGTCATACTGACTTTGTTTTTCTTTATTCTGGGTGTTATACATAATCTCGTAGAATACGAAGACTATGGTAATCAGAACCCCCAACCCTATAAAAATTATTAACGCCGGATATTTTTTAAAGAAATCCTTCATTCTTTAATTATCCCGCCAGCGCACCTACTCCGTAGAAAATCCGGTTATAGATTGCCGTTGCGGTTGCCTCGTCTTTCTTAATTTCACCGAGCAGCGCACGTTTTGCATACATGCTGGTGTTTTCGATAATCCAGTTGATTTCTTCCCTGTCATTCGCCGTTACAATCGGATGTCCCAAAAGGATCTTGGCGAATTCCTGAACCACTGAGATATATACGGTTCCCGATTCTTCCGCGGCTTTCCTGTAATCTGCAAAGCGGTAGGACCAGCGGTACTCGAAATAAAACAGTGATTTATAGTTATTCTCAAGGAAGAAGTTGTAGTAGCGCATCCAGACTCTTTTCCGTCTTTCTTCGCTTGTTTCACCTTTGATCTTCTCGTTTACGCATTCTTCAAAAAGCGCTGCAATCTGCTTTTCGAATGCCACAAAAGACTTAAACAAAAGTCCCTCACGGGTATCAAAATACTTATAAATAAGTCCTTCCGAAACGCCGAGTCTTGTGGTAACCGTTTTCATGGAGAAGGTATCGATTCCGTTCTCCGCAACGACTACATACGTGGTGTTCATTAATTCTTCCTGTTTGTTCGCTCTTGCCATAACTTACCCTCATTAAATTTTTATAAAATGAATATTTGCATGCAAAATACACTTTTGCATGTGGTGAGTGAGTACTCACTCACTATTAATTTCAGTTTATAAAAACGAGAGAGTAAAGTCAATAAAAAAAGTGCCAAAAAAGACCGAATTTTCTGTATATTATCACCAAGTGAATGCGGTCATTTTTATTTCATGTCAATATTTTCTTAGTTCAAAAGTCTGCGTCCCTGTCCCGAGGTAAACAGTACGGGAAAAAAACACCATTTAATACTATAACATAATACCCGAATAATGTACAGAACTATTTTTTCTATCAATTAATTACCTTTGAATGCTTGAATTGAATTTTGAAAGAAAAATGAAAGTGGAAGAATTCATTCGAGCCGCACAAAAAAATGAACTTAACCCGGAAATTCCGAATTAAATTCATTTCAGTCATCTGTAAATATATTTGCCGCTTACTTTCCCGTCATCAGGAAGCGATGGATTCTTTCATTAAAATCCTTGGCCTCGGAATACACGCCATGCCCGTACCTTTGATAAATATACTTCTTGCACTCCAGTTTTTCGGCGATTTCATTCGAACCTTCTACGGTTGCAATGCGGTCCTTACCGGCACCGATGACGAATACCGGGCATTTGATTTGATCAAGCTCATCGTATGTATCAAGCGAATTGATGGATCTGGCAAGACGGATAAAGCGCACGTTGGACTTCGGCACGGACATTTTTGTAATAAGGGACATGAACGGTTTCAGCGGCTTGGTATATTCTTCGGTAAAATCATTCTCGAAGGAATCGCGCATAATCTCTTCCATCTCGCCCTTTTGTGCCAGAATGACGCACTGATTGACGTAATTCTTAATATGATCGTTCATCTTCGAGGCGGTCACGGCAAGGACAAGTTTGCCGACGAAATCGGGATTGTCGATGGTAAAATACTGCGCAATCATGCCGCCCTGCGATACACCGACGACGTCCGCCGACAACAGACCGATATGGTCAACGGCATCTTTGATGTCCTCAGCAAGCTCTCTTAACGTCACGTCTTCTTTGAGATCGTCGCGTTTATCCATCACATAAACGGTATAGTCCTTCGCAAATTCGCGGAACTGCCAGGCCATGTTGATGCCCTTACCTTCCAGCGTCACGGTACTTAAGCCGGGGATGAGAATTAAGTTCTTCGCACCTTTTCCGAACTGCACATAGTGGAACGCCACATCATCAAAATAAAGGGTTTTGTTGCAGTTTGTGTCCACCCAGGTGGCAATCAGTGTAAAAAATACGAAGATTACCGGAATCGCGTATGCCAGTTCCCACGGAATTCCGCTGAACGTGGAAAGCCCTTTTGTGATGCGGTTCGGAATGATTGTAACTGCGATAAACTGTGTCAATATAAATAAGAAAAATGCCACAAGGCTTGCAACCAGTGCGGTGCGGTCGCCCTGCATGAGTTCGTGGAATTTCTTTTTTAAAACGAATTCAAAATAAATAATATACAATAAAATTGCAAGGAGCATTCCGCCGAAAAAGGCAAGTCCGTGCAGGCGGAATTTCATTCTTGCAAGCTGCTCGGGAGTGATTTCACCGCCGGTTGCGGTATCCGGTGCCATTCCGAAACCATCGCCCATGCCATAGATGTCAGTTCCGGTTGAATCACCGAATCCATCGTCTGTGCCTGTTCCGAAATCGTCCGTTCCAAAACCGTCATCGGTACCTGTTCCACCATCTAATCCATCGACTGTGCCTGTTCCGAAGACATCACCGGTAACTGCTCCACCATCTAATCCATCGACTGAACCTGTTCCAAAATCGTCCGTTCCGAATCCGTCTGTGTCTGTCCCAAGACCGTTGTCAAGTCCGTCATTCTGATCGGCACTTTGATTTTGGTCTCCGCCACCGAAAATATTCCGGCTTTCGGTATCCGTCCGGGGCGCGTCTTTGATGGATTTTTCTACGGTTACTTCATTCGTGACGTCCTTTGCGCCGGCAGTCATCAAAAAATAACACGGAATGCTTACGATACAAAACAACAATAAAAAGCCTAACAGCGTTAGGCTTTTCTTTATGATTTCCGACTGGTCCATTTCCCGTCTGTCGGAAATTACAGCTCTTTCTTTGATTTCGGTATTTTCTTTATTGTCCATATCGGTAATTCTTTTTCCTTATTATCAGATTTTCTTCTTAATGGAAAGGATGTTCTTGCCGTCTTCATACTTATATACGACTTCGTCCATACTCTTCTTCACCATAAAAATTCCAAGTCCGCCGATTTGTCTCTCATCTGCAGACAGGGTAATGTCCGGATCTTCCTTTGCAAGGGGATCATACGGAACGCCGTGATCTACAAACGTAATAATAACGGAAAGCGGATTGCCCTCGATGGAAATCATGATGGTCGCCGGTCCGGTTTCCGGATTATAAGCATAGCTTGCAATGTTTACGAATAATTCTTCTACTGCAACATCCAGTTGAATCTGTTCCTTCATGGGGCAGTCGTGAGCTTCCAGCTGCTCATTCACAAAGTCAATTACTTCGTCCAGATTCGATACCAATGCTTCGATGGTTAATTCTTTCATGGTATTTTCCCCTTTTTCCATAGAATTTATACCTATTCAACATTTTATACCGCATCTGCGTTGTTTACAAGTGTTTATTCAAATGTCACCAGAGGGACAGTCCCTGTGGTCCCTTTTTCACATTGTCACCAGAGGGACAGTCCCTGTGGTCCCTTTTTCACATTGTCACCAGAGGGACAGGTCTCCGCTCCGCTAAAGGTTTCCGAAGGAAATTTTGCGGTCATGGCTCAGTACCAAGGTCCACCGGACCTTGTTCGCCCCTGTGGTGACATCTGGCGTTTACCGGTAGCGCACTGTCTCGTACTCCGCCGTAAGCTCATGAATGTCGCTGCCAATCTTCTCGCTCATGTCCGCCGCTCTCTCTCTCGGCGTGTGGGCAAAGTTCACGGCATAACCCTTCTTCGCAGCCTTCACCACAGTCTTCTTATATCGCCTTCGCACCTTATCCAGCTTCTCGTGGCTTTCTTCTTCTGTTTTCACAATCCTCTCACGGATCTCCACCATGTCGCTTTCCTCAATAACCTGCGGCGTGAGATTTCGAGACATCGGAATCAGTCTGATTAACGCAATGAAGATTCTGACAAGAACATATAAAACCGCTGCCAGTCCGACGAAATAGACAATCGCAGACAAAATCTTAAGCACAATATTCGAATCGCCTTCTTCGAGTGCTTCCATGACCACCCTGATCTGATCAGTGTCGCTGTCCGGCATCATGAGACTTGCAAGTGTATGAATGACATAAAGAACGATTCTCATCGCAAAACCGACAATTTTCTTTACGAAGTCATAAACGATAAACGCGTAACGGTCCAGGGCATCGATTTTTACCAGTGTCATAACGGCAACGGAAAGAAGCACAAACGGGAAAGCAATCACGGCGCCGTTTTTCAGCATGTCCGAATACGGCATGCGTTCGTCCTGCGTGCGCTCTTTTGCAAGAAGCGATGCGTGTTTGAAGAAATGGCGGACGTAGAACAACAGGAAGAAAAGAATTCCGCCTGCGAAAAATACAATCATTGCCATGCTGTTTTTCTTTACGTCGGCATAAAGGTATGCAAGTGCATTTAAGGTAACGCATGCAACCGGAAGATATGCAAATCCGCCGGTTCTGCGTTTCATCCAAAACGCAATGTCCAAGAAGAAAAAGAGCGCATAGACCATGATTAATTCGATTTTTCCCATTTCAAAAGGAACAAAAATGAGTGCTCCGACCAGTACGAGATGCAGAAGAAAATAGGCGATGAAATTTGCAACTTTCAGGCGAAGGAAACAGCAGTATCCCAGAACTGCTGCAAGAATCAGGGCGCAGGGAATTCCGAGAGAGCGTTTTAAGAGAAGCTCTCCCAAAAGAAGTGCGGTAAAACACAGAATATAAACCATGCATAAATTCGCGACTTCAGCGATGGTATTGCAGGCTCTGTCTTTCATATGCTTTTCTCCTTCCCGCTATCCTTCTTCCGTAATGTCCCATTTAATGACATCATATCCGTTCTCCGCCAAAGGGATAATCGGCGTGTAATTGTACTCGGGAATAATCAGGCTGATCCGGTGCCCGAGTCGCTTTAATTCATCAATTTTGACAACTAAATCTTCTTTGCGATAGTTGGATATAATAATGTACTCATTCTCGCTTTCGCCCTCTTCGATACGTTCCTCCAAAAGCTTTGTGAACGGGGTGTAGAACTCCTTTACTTCAATCTTTGCAAGCGCCACATCGATGTTACGGATATGTCCCTCATCACTGCCGGCATCCACCGCAATCTGCTCCTTGGAATCGATGTCCGTTCCGTTGGTATACAGTGCGGTCGGGATCTGCTCCGTAATGAATTTATCCGCAAGATATGAAGCAATCTTGATTGCGGACTCGGCAATTACTTCGCTTTTCCTTACCGTTCCCGTTTCCATATTTAGTAAAATCACTACATTCCTTTTATTTGTCGTGTGGAACGTGTTGACCTGAAGACTTTCATTTTTTGCCGTGGCTTTCCAGTTGATATGATGAATCGGGTCATAAGGCTGGTATTCACGAATGGCGCGAAATTCAAACGGATCGTCAAGAAGTTTGATGCGGGAAATAATTTCGCCGGTCAGTTGATTTAAATTTTTTGGAATTTCACTCTCTTTGATACGACCCGGCAGGACAAGAACCGAGAAGAAACGGTTTAAACCCGCGAAGACATTTTCCGCAAGGAAAAAATCCTTGCAGATGACATCCACGGAGGAGACACGGTACTCACCGCGCTTGGATGCAATAAAAGAATACTTCCTGGTAATGACCTGATTCGGCCGGCAGGTAAAGTATTCTTTTCTATAATACTGGTCGGTAACTATAGCATTGTTTTCGCGGGGAAAAAGGAATGTTCTGGTCATGGAAAATTTCACCAAAACAACGGGAAGCGGCAGGAATTTGTCATTTTTTACCACTTCGATTAACGTGTTCTGGTCGCCTTCACGGACCATATTCTTTTCGAAACCTACGTTGACATCGAGCCCTTTGTACCAGTTCTTCCGAAAGAAGAGATTCTGAAAAAAATAGAACAGGGCGCCGATAACGAGGACTAATAGCAGTCTCATGGTTTCATCCTCAAAGAAACTACAATTGTAGTTGGAAACATGTTTTATATTGATTCGTCGTATCTGTCCCGGCTTTCAATTCATACTTAAATCTCTTTTGCCGGATTATACGTGAAAATTCTCGCTTGGTACTTCCACGCGGTTAATGATGGAATTCAGATACTCGGTTTTCGAATATCTGTCTTTCCTGTTTACAAAAATGATTCTGTGAAGGAATACAGG
>CADANR010000111.1 GCA_902789265.1 uncultured Lachnospiraceae bacterium
CGGCCAGGGATCCGAGAAATTTAAAAATATGGTATCCACTTCACCCTTGTCGAATAAATCCGTAATTCCTTCCGCATCCATTCTTAAGAATCGTATGTTCGGAAGGGGATTTAATTCCACTTTCTGCACCGCACGAATCAGTGTGGAGGAATACTTTTCGATTCCGATATAATTATTCTCCGGATGCATGGATGCAAGGGTCGTGATAAACTTCCCTTTTCCCATTCCGATCTCAATCATGAGCGGATGATCGTTTCCGAATATTTCCTTACTCCATCTGCCCTTATATTCCTTCATTTCTTCTTCCGGAATCATATAAGGGGAGGCCGCTATATACTCTCTTGAGCCCTTTACATTCTTCAGTCTCATAAAAATAACCCAATTTTCCACAAATATCATCCCTATCATACTCCACTTTTATATAAAAATAAAGTAGAAAGTATTTCGTTTTAGGAGCCGGAGAAATGACATAAGTCTTGACAAGATTTTGCCCGATTTAGTATAATCGTAAAAGCGCGAAAGGAAAAAGCGCGGTTCGGATAGTTTGAGGAGAAGTACTCAAGAGGCCGAAGAGGCGCCCCTGCTAAGGGTGTAGGTCGGGCGACCGGCGCGAGGGTTCAAATCCCTCCTTCTCCGCAAATAAAAACACTGCAGATTGTCTGCAGTGTTTTTTTGCACACGCCCGCGTAATGTAATATTCCGGCTAAAGCCGGACGCGGGCGGCGCAGCGAGTAGGGTGAGCCCTACTCGATTATAAACTATAAACCCGCATACTCTCCGGGAAGTCTCGTAGAAGCTCGCAATTATTATTTAAAGGAAAGCTTTATTCTGTGCCTTGCTCGTGTTCTATAGAGCCTCCCCGAATAGTATGCGGGTATATTAATCTTGTAAAATTAATCTATATAATCATCACTTCTGCCCTTGCGCTTACGGTGACGCTTCATCGTATTCTTACGCTTTCTCGAGAACTGGTACTGGGAAATTACGCTCTTCGTGATAATTACGAGGACACTCAGCGCGACAATTGTGCCGAGTCCGATTAAGGCATTCTTTACATTGATGAAGATTCCGTTCTTGTTCCGGTTTGTAACCGGTTTCTTGCCTTCTTCTTCAGAAGACTCTTCCGATTCGCCCTCCGATGCAGCCTCTCCGTCCGTATTCTCCAATACTCCGACGGATGTCAAAGAAAGTTCTTCCTGTCTTTCCTTTTCCTCCGAAACGGAGTGGGTATGGGGCGTTTTCATTTCAACCTTTTTCTTAAACTCATCAAAAAGCGATGCATTCTCGGCCGTCATGTTTAAGGCGGCTACTCCGACCGGATTGGAATGGTAAAGGTAAAGAACTCTTGCCACACCGCCTGCGGTATTCGAATTGGCGCTTAAGTCATACTGGACTTCGGAAAAATCCGCATTCTTCGGCAGGATAACCACGGCAGTCGGATCAATCGTCAGAATGGATTTATTCGAACCGAACACATCCTGTCCGACGGAGAAAAATCCGGTTGAAAGCATGTTGCTCTCTTCCATATGGTCCGAGATATTTACCTTTTTAAAGTTCTCAAAACCGTAATTGAATAAAGCAACCGTATCCTCAAACTGATACGGGGATTCCTCTTTCATGATGACACAGATTAATTCCAATCCGTCCTTCTTGGCTGCGGATACCAGTGTCTGACGCGCCTCGGAAGTAAATCCCGTCTTGGAGCCCACAAGATATTCATACTCATATTTTTTCCCCTTTACGAGCATGTTCTTTGTGTTCAATATAAAGGAGTCCGGCTGTGTAGCGGTTGCCGTAAATTCGCAGGACGGCTCTCGGGAAAGTGAGGCAAGATAATCGTAGCCGAAATAGTATTTTGCAATTAATGCCAAATCCCTGCAGGTCGTATAATGCTGCTCATCATGCAGACCGTTCGGATTGGTAAAATGCGTATTCGTACAGCCGATTTCCGCCGCCTTGTCATTCATCATCTGAACAAACTTTTCACGGTCGCCTTTTCCAACATGCTCCGCAATTCCGTTTGCAACCTCATTTGCGGAAAGAATCATCATTCCTTCGAGCGCCTTGTTCATCGGGATAATTTCGCCCGCATCCATACCGATGTTGGAATCGCCTCTGGCTACATCATGCACGGCATCATAGGAAAATTCCACCTTCTCGTCCAGCTTGCAGTTTTCATATGCCAGAAGACCGGTCATGATTTTTGTGGTAGATGCCGGATAGAGTCTTTCATCGATGTTCTTCGCATAAAGAACGGCACCGGTACGGGCTTCCATCAAAATGGCGCCCTCTGCGCCGATCTGCGGTCCCTGCGGCCAGTCCGGAATGGTATTGGACTGTACAACTTCATTCATTCTTGCAGCCCTGGCATCCGAATATTCATCGGCAAACGCATTTATCGGCAGATTCCCGAATATCGTTACCAGAATGAGCAGGGATAAAAACGGCATAAGAATTTTCTTCGGAATTCTCTTTCCCTGTCCTTTATTCAGTTTGTTTTCTGTATTATAAGTTCGCTTTGTTTCTTTATTCATCTTCTTTTTTATACTTTTGAATCGCGGTTTCATATAAATCCGTTCCCTCGGAATCGATTACCACGATTACCGGAAACTCTTTTACGGTTAACCTGCGGATTGCTTCCGTACCAAGATCGTCATATGCAATGACCTCGGATGCTTCGATTGCCTTAGAAAGCAGTGCCCCTGCTCCGCCGATGGCGGCAAAATATACCGCATCGTTACGTACGATTGCCTCATGAACTTCCTTGCTTCTTTTTCCTTTTCCGATCATTCCGGACTGTCCTAAATCCAGAAGCTTCGGAGCATATTTGTCCATTCGGCTTGCAGTGGTCGGACCTGCGCTTCCGATCGGACGCCCCTCCCTTGCGGGAGACGGTCCCATATAATAAATTACATTTCCCTTGATGTCAAACGGAAGAACCTCTCCTCTTTCCAGTGCCTCATACATGCGCTTATGCGCCGCATCTCTGGCAGTATAAATGGTTCCTGTCAAATATACCATGTCACCGGCTTTTAAGGATTTGGCTTCTTCTTTTGTATACGGAACGTTTATGTGTCTGTCCATTTGCTCAACTCTTTCTTCTTACTTTTCTTTCAATAGAAAATTGCTGCAGAGCCATGCATTTACCTGTTTTTTAATAAATTTACAATACTCTGTATGCTACTATACCTTAATGCATCTACATATTATTTAAAAATCACTACAGCACTTTACCTGCGTGACGGTTCACGTGGCAGCAGATATTGACCGCAACCGGAAGTCCTGCTATATGTGTCGGATAAGTCAGTACATTTACCGCAAGTGCCGTTGTGGATCCGCCCAGGCCTCCCGGTCCGATTCCGCTTTTATTGATGCGCTCTAAAAGTTCCTTTTCCATCTTTGCAACATACGGGATTTCGGAATGTTCTCCGGCCTTACGAAGCAGCGCCATCTTGGAAAGAAGCGCACATTTTTCAAACGTGCCGCCGACTCCGACACCTACCACCATGGGCGGACACGCATTCGGTCCCGCATCCTTTACCGCGGTTAACACCGCATTCTTCACGCCTTCGATTCCGTCCGCCGGCTTTAACATGAATACCCGGCTCATGTTCTCGCTGCCGAAACCCTTCGGCGCTACCGTGATTTTTACTTTCTCTCCGGCCACCGGAAAATAATGCAAAACCGCAGGCGTATTATCCTTTGTATTCACTCTCTCAATCGGATCGGAAACTACGGATTTACGAAGGAATCCGTCCACATAACCCTGACGTACGCCTTCGTTTACGGCATCTTCCAAAAGTCCTCCTGTGAAATGCACATCCTGTCCGACCTCCAGATAAACCACCGCCATTCCGGTGTCCTGGCAGATCGGAATCATGTCCTCCTTCGCAATCGCCAGATTCTCTTCGAGCTGACCGAGAATCTGCTTTCCGAGCGGGGACTCTTCCGTATCAACCGCTGAATCAAGTGCCGCTTTCATATCGGGGCTCAGCGTGTGATTTGCCTCGATGCACAGCTCCTTAATCGCACTTGTAATTTCCGATACATCTATTTCTCTCATGTGTAAACCTCTCGTAATATATAAATACAACTCCCTTCGTGTCAGGCAGAACCTCGTGGGAAGTCTCGTAGAAGCTCGCAAGTTATACTTTATTAACACAATTAATTCTTTGCTTTGCTCGTGTTCTAAAGAGCCTTCCCCCGTGGACCTGCCTGACACTTGCTCGAGGCGAGTGATTTGCAGGTTGCCGCGGCGTGCTCTATAGAACGGGAGCAAAACATAAACCTATAGCTTTCTATATAGTAAAAATTGCGACTCTCTACGAGAACGTCGCGGTAATCCCTGCAATCACGAGCGAATAGTTCACAAAAGTATAACGCAAATTATAGCAACGCCCGGTGGGTTACACACCGCACCGGGCAAAACAAATTCTATCTCGTGAGCCAATCAGAACACGAATACTGCAGCACCGTATGCGGGAAGCGTGAACTCGATATGGTAATCCTTATTGTCGCACATGCCTTCCACAGCGGTCAGCGTCTTCGGAATCGCTCCGTTGTTGCCGCCGAATCTTTCCTCATCGGAGTTAAGAAGGAGTTTGTATTTTCCTTTCTTCGGAACACCGATCCAAAGATCCTCTCTTCTCATCGGCGTCATGTTCAGCACTACAAGAATGCTGTTCTTTCCGTTTTTCGCCTTACGAACGTAGCTGTAAATACTGCGGTCCTTATCGTCGGCATTCATCCACTCGAATCCGTCCCAGCTGTTGTCCAGTTCATAGAGTGCCGGATATTTATTGTAGATATCGAGAACTTCCTTCATGTAATCGCTCATGCCGCGATTCAGGTGATTTTCCAGTAAGAACCAGTCAAGCTCTCTTTCTTCGCACCATTCACGCTCCTGCGCGAATTCCTGTCCCATGAAAAGAAGCTTCTTTCCTGAATGTGTGAACATGAATGTCATTCCGACCCTAAGGTTCGCATACTTGTCTACCTGATAGCCGGGCATTTTATTAACCATGGAACATTTCAAATGCACTACTTCGTCATGGGAAATCGGCAGGATGTAATTTTCACTGCTGTTGTAGCTCATGGCAAAGGTCAGCTTGTAGTGATTGTTCTTACGGAAATAGGGATCCAGCTTCATGTATTCGCAGAAATCATGCATCCAGCCCATGTTCCACTTGAAGGTAAATCCCAAGCCGCCGTCTTCGGGTGCAGCGGTAACCTTCGGCCATGCCGTGGATTCCTCTGCAATGGTGCAGACACCGGGATAGGACCCTCTGACAACGGAGTTCATATGCTTGAAAAATTCAATCGCCTCAAGGTTTTCATTGCCGCCGTACTTATTGGCAACCCATGCTCCGTCCTGTTTTCCGTAGTCAAGATAGAGCATACTTGCAACCGCATCCACGCGGAGTCCGTCGATATGGAACTCTCTTACCCAGAACAGGGCGTTGGCAATTAAGAAGTTCTTAACCTCGCTCATGCCGTAGTTAAAAATCTTTGTGCCCCAGTCGGGATGCTCGCCGAGTCTGGTATCGGGATGCTCGAATAAGGGCTGTCCGTCAAAATTTGCAAGACCGTGCGCATCTCTCGGGAAGTGTGCCGGTACCCAGTCCAGGATGATACCGATTCCGTTTTGATGCATTAAATCAACGAGATAACGGAAATCGTCCGGTGTTCCGTAACGGGAAGTCGGCGCATAATATCCGGTTACCTGATATCCCCAGGAGCCGTCAAACGGGTGCTCTGCAATACCCATAAGCTCTAAGTGGGTAAATTTCATTTCCTTTAAGTATCCGAGGATTCTGTCAGCGAATTCCCTGTAGTTATAGAATCCGTCATTCTCCGGTACCGGATGACGCATCCAGGAACCGATATGGCATTCGTAAATTGCCATCGGACGTTTAAATACATCCTTTGACTCACGCTCCTCAATCCATTTCATATCCTTCCACTCATAGTGGTTTAAATCATAGATTCTCGAAGCCGTTCCGGGACGGAGTTCCGCATAATTTGCAAACGGATCCGCTTTGTATAATTTTTCACCGCCGGGTGTATGAATCAGGAATTTGTAATAATCGCCTTCCTTCACATCTTTAATAAACAGCGTGAAGATTCCCGAGTCGCCCTGACGTTCCATCAGATACTGGTCTTCATTCCAGTCATTGAAGGAACCGATTACATGAACTGCTGCCGCATGAGGTGCCCATACCGCAAAGAACACGCCCTGCTTGCCGCCTACGGTAGTCATGTGTGCACCGAGCTTTTTGTAAATATCATAGTGCGTTCCGGTTCCGAATAAATATCTGTCATCTTCCGAGATAAATACGGGAGCCTGAGCTTCTTTTACTACAGCCTTTACTTCTTCCGCTTTCTTTACTGCAGGCTTCTTTACTGCAGGTTTCTTTACTGCTTCCTTAACTGCAGCCTTCTTTTCAGCAACTGCCTTTTTTACGGTTTCCTTCTTCCCTTCCGCTGCTTCCTTTACAGGTTTCTTAGCGGTTTCTGTTTTTACTTCCGCTTCTTTTGGGGCCTGCTTTGCAGTATCTTTCTTATTCTCAGCCATATCTTCCTCCGATAGTGTTGTATTTAATTCCTGCGAAATTCAAAATCTTTTTCGCGTAAAATAACTCTGTGCTCTTCGTCGTAACGTTTTCCGGTCATCGTTCTGATTGCCTTGTCCGCACTCGGCTTGTCCGCATGTTCAATTGCAGCCTGTACGATTTCCTTTACTTCATCCACCGAAACCAGATGGGTACCGATCTGCAGTTCGGAAATTCTTCCGGAAAATGCAAGCATTGCCATGTTGTCGATGGAATATCCGAGATCCAGTGCATATTTCTTTCCGTACTCCGCAAGCATCTCGGGACTCATAGCAATGATATCCACACGGCAGTTAAAGAAAGACTCTAAAACCGGAGCTCTCTCTAAGAGTCTGCGGATTTCATTCTTGGTATCATGAAGAATTACCTCAACTCCTCTTGCCTCCTGATTCAGATTCTGGAGAATACCGTTAATGGTGGAGTTGGTCATCTTTCCGGCATGGGAAACAATCAGGGCACCGTTTGAAAGCTTCTCAAAAATCTCGTTCATGTCTTTTTTATTTAATTTCTCAGCACCGATTTTTGCCGCTTTTCCGGTAAAGTTGGAATCACTTGCTTTTAAGTACTGATAGAATAACGTTGCCAGATCTGCAGAAGATTCTCCGCTGTCCGACGTAATAATCAGATTTCCGGTGTATGCTGCAAGAGTCATGGTCTCAATCGCATCCAGAATCTGCTGTTTCATTCTCTTGGAATATAAGAAAGGTCCGAAATACTTCTTCTCTTCCTTGGTAAGATCTCTTTCAATACCTGCAACGGCATTCTCTTCGGAATCCTTTTCTTCCGCTTCTTCATCGGTTAAAGGCTGCATATTAAATCCCTCCGTGGAAGGTGTATTGTGAGGAACAAGCGGCGCATTGGAGGATTTCTTTTTCTTACCGTCTTTCTTTGCATCCTTCCCGGAAGGTCTGTCGGCAGGCGCATGTTTCTTCTTTGCAGGCCTTACTTCCTTCTCCTCTTCCTCATCATCCACGAAAGCGGTTTCTTCCGCTTCCGAAACCTCTTCCTCTGCTTTTGCCAAAACTTCGGCAACCGTTTCTTCGGTAGTTGTCTCTGCCGTTTCCGAAACTGTCTCTTCGTTATCAACTGCAATTTCTTCCACCAGGCTTCTCGAAGGCATGAGTTTGGTGGCACCTACTTCATCGGGTTCCGGCTCGGCATATGTTTCTTTTACGGGAACATTGTCCACTTCGTCCCAGATATTTCCGGAAATCTTCTGTGTAACGGAACCATAATAACGTTCTCTTGCTTCCTTCTCGTCTTCTTCCAGAAGTTTCTGAATCATTGCTTCATCCGGATCTTCTTCTGTAATATTCTCTTTTACATCGGATTCGTCATCGGCATCTTCCACCTCGGCTTTTAAGCCGGTTTCGATAACCTCATCCTTATTCTCTTCCTCTTCGGATTCGGATTTTTCTTCCGCAGTCTGATTCTCTGCATTTTCGTCTTTGCTTTCTGCAGTTTCGGTTTTTGTTTCTTCTTCGGCGGAATCTTCTGCATCACTTTCCGAAGCTTCTTCCGTCTCATTCTTTTCTTCCTTTTTATCGGAAGCCTTCTCTATCCTATAGTCCGCAGGATCATAGTCCAACGGTGCAAATTCAAATGTTCCTTCCTCTTCCTCTTCTTCCTCTGCGGGAGCTTCAATCACTTTGCTTATTTTAATTTCTCCGGTCGTAAGTTTTTCCGGATAGGTAACCTGCTTTCCGTTCTTGACGTCTTCCACGGAAAGTCCCTTAAAGAAATCTTCCGAGGTGGACTGATCCGTTACGGAATTGATTAACGCAGGATTTTCAAGGGTTGCAAGAAGTCCGGAATTTGCTTCCTTCTCGAAATCAGCAAACATATTTCCGGTATGCTCCATTGTTTTCTTTCTTAAATTCTCCTGGAATTCACGTTCTTTCTGCTTCTTGGTCTCTTCCCATCCGGCTAAAATGTCCTGAATGTTTAACTGACCGCTGATCTGCTTGTCTCCTGAAGCAGGCAGCATATCCACATAATCCGGATCCAGTTCACTGCGCTCCAAAATCTTAACGTCTTCTGCAGGGATTTCCTCCTGCACAGGCTTTCTTACGCGCATCGGTCCGGTTGACCGGCCGTCTGCACCCCTCGGCCTTTTCCTGTCCTGTCCCACTCTTACAACCTCCGGCTCGACATTTTCTTCAAAATGCTTAATCAATTCCACTGTGCCGTCTTCCAATACTTTTTCATCTACAATGCCGCCGGCAACGGGAAGGGTCTCCGAATAATCCGGTTCCCCGTCGTCAAGTCTGCCGTAGCCCTCGGGAAGCTCTTTTCCTTCCCGCTGTTTGGAATAATTCTCTTTAAACTGTTCTAATCTGGAATCATCGGATTCCTGTTTTTTCGGTCTTTCTATCGCAAAACGCAAATCACCCGTGGCATCCTCAAAGAATACTTCCTGAGAATCCGCGGGAATTGTATTATGAAATACTTCTTTTCTGTTTTCTTCAACAAACTCTATTTCGTCCGCATTACTGCCTTCGGATATGTCCTCCGACACTTTGGGAAGGGCCTGCGATCTTCTTTCCTCTTCCTCGGCTGCTGCCACAATCTTAAGAAGGGAGTCCGTGGTATCTTCTTTCACCTGAAAAGAAGCCCCAAAGGAAGGCTCTTCCGTCGGAAGAATTCCCGAAACCCCGGCATCCTCTCCGGAAAAAACTTCTTCGAGTCCGGAATTCTTTGAAAGGCCGCTTCTGTCAATCATGGACGGCTCACCGCCGATGTAGTCCTGAATATTGTTTGCAAGCTCCGCCTGCAGGTCAATGGTATTGAACTGTCCCATGTTAATTGTCTTAACATGGAATTCGTCATTCCCTTCTTCCTGCGAAACTTCTTCTCTTTCCGGTCTGACCGGTCTTTCGGACTGCTCCGGTCTTCTTCTTTTCTTTTTCTCCGGATATTCTTCCATGCGGATTCTGCCGGTATGACGCTTTTTTCCGCCTTCTGCCGACGGAATCTGTCCGGTCCTTCTCTCTTCCGCTCTTTTCTTTTTCTCGAGTCTGCCGTCATAGATTGCCTGCTGCTCCGGATCAAGGGGCTGATGTAACATCTTTAACTCCATTGCTTTATAAACAAAGGAGCCTTCCCCGTACCAGGTGACAATCTCATCACATTCTTCAACGCATTTCTCGGCAAGACCGGCACGATGATAAAGCGTGGCAAGTTCATACTCCCACTCTTCGGAACGGTTCTTTCTCTTTAAGCTTTCCAGAACCTCAATCTGCTCATCGATTCCGGCTTCCAGGGCTTTGAGCATCTTATATTTCAAAACATAGACTCCGGCATCATCCGGTGCCAGCGCCTTATATTCCTTATAATGCTCCGTTGCCGCCTCGAAATCACCGAATTCCAGGCACACATCACAAAGCGCAAAGACCACATTCTTGGCATAGGGACTTCTCTCATATGCCAGTTCCAGCAGTTCTCTGCACTTAACGTAATTTCTGCAAATCTTATATAAATCAGCTACTTTATAAAGTGTTACCGCGTTTTTGATTCTGTACCATTCAATCGTATCTGCAAGGCGCGCCGCTTCCTTGTACTGTTTCTTTTTCTTCAGCTTCTCGATTTCCTCGATACGAAGCTTGCTTTCATATTTATCCAAAAGAGTCCACCTCTGAAATTCCTATATTGTTAATGATCGTTATTGTTAATAATCGTTAATAAATCTACAAGATATTGTGTTTTTTAAGAAAGTAAGACACAATATTCATTTAACCCACATACACAGTTAAGTCTACCATAACGACCTATTGATGTCAAAGAAGAATGGCTAATTTTCGGGCAAAATAATAAAAATGTTACGATTTTGTTACAATTTGTTAACATTTATTTTGCTTCTATCCTGACAGGGCCTTTTCGGGTATAATGAGAGCGTATTGAGTTAAGCACGTGAAAGGAAAATCAATGATTTTTGATACGCATGCCCACTATGATGACGAAGCATTCAATGAAGACCGGGAAAAACTCTTAAATTCCGTGTTTTCTGCGGACGCTTACCGGATTGTAAATATCGGAGCAAGCATGGACGGAAGCAGGGAAAGCATCGCATTCGCCGGCAAATACCCGTACATTTATGCTGCCGTCGGTCTTCATCCGGACTATGCCGCGGACTGGAATGACAATGCAAAAGCCGAACTGAGCGCACTTTCAAAGAATAAAAAATGCGTTGCAATCGGGGAAATCGGGCTGGATTACTACTATGAGGATCCCGGCCGCGACCTTCAGAAATCGGCATTTGAGGGACAGCTTGCGCTTGCCCGTGAATTAAAACTTCCCGTTGTGATTCATTCGCGTGATGCGGCAAAGGATACACTGGATTTAATCAAAGCCTCCGGGATTGCTGAAGAAGGCGGTATCATGCACTGCTTTTCCTATCCGCCCGAGGTGGCAGCAGAATGTCTGAAGCTTGGCTTTTATATTGGTGTCGGCGGAGCATTAACCTTTAAAAATGCAAGAAAACTGCCGGATGTGGTAAGCATGTGTCCGATGGACAGAATTGTGATAGAAACGGACTGTCCGTACATGGCGCCCGTGCCTTTCCGGGGAAAGCGGAACGATTCGGCATATCTGACTTATGTGATTTCGAGAATTGCGGAAATCAAGGGGATTTCCGCCGAAGAAGTCGAGCGAATTACGTACGAAAATGCAATACGTGTATATCGTATTTCTGAGTAAATGGTACGCCTGACAATCGGATACAATTAGTACAGGAGCATATTATGGCATACTTGGGAAATCCCGGCAGGACCTTACAGGTTCTGGATAAATACAATTTCAACTTCCGGAAAAATTTCGGACAGAACTTCTTAATTGACGACCACATCCTTACGAAAATCGTGGATGCGGCAGAAATTACGAAGGAGGACTGCGTCCTTGAAATCGGTCCCGGAATCGGTACCATGACGCAGTATCTTTGCGAACGCGCAGGAAAAGTAATTGCCGTGGAAATCGACAATTCCCTGATTCCGATCCTAAATGACACGCTCTCCGAATATGACAACGTGACGATTCTGAACAAGGATATTCTGAAGGTGAATATCAGGGCTTTGGCAGAGGAAGAAAACGGCGGACGCCCGATTAAAGTGGTTGCGAATCTTCCGTACTACATTACAACACCCATTGTCATGGGACTTTTTGAAAGCCATGTACCCCTTGCAAGCATCACGGTTATGGTACAA
>CADANR010000112.1 GCA_902789265.1 uncultured Lachnospiraceae bacterium
CGACACCACGGAAGCCACACCGTATCAAAGGTAGAAGCTTATAGCGAACTACTGGGTAGTCGCAAGCCCATCGGTCTTTAGACCATGGGTAATTGACAATGTTCTGTATTGTTCTTGATTCATCAGCAATACGCAAACGCATTCTTAATCCAGTGTATCTGATTTCCTTTGATTGCAATTACATCATATCGCATCGGCGTAAATTCGCCAATCCCGTTTAAAACCCTGTAATAATCGGAAACCTTGCAGATATTGTGCCTTTTCTTTGCATTTACGGCATCTTCCCCGCTTCCGCTTCCATCGGAATTGCGGTATTTTACTTCAAAAAATACGAGATATTCACCGTCATATCCGATTAAATCGATTTCGCCGAAACGGTTTCGGAAATTCCTTTCCACGATTCGCACTCCATATTCCTGCAAATATGCTATCGTGCGTTCCTCATATTCACTTCCTAACGCTCTTTTATTGATTTTTGTTTCTCCTATATAAAATTCCCTATAAACGATCTTCTGTGAATCTCACACGGTCCGTATTTCTTAATCGCTTCGATGTGCGCCGCACTTCCGTACCCCTTATTGGATGCAAAGCCGTATTCGGGATATTTCGCATCATACTCGGCCATCAAACGGTCCCTGGTCACTTTCGCAACGATACTTGCGGCCGCAATGGAAACGCTCTTGGCATCGCCTTTAACGATCGGTACCTGCCGGATTGTCACGTTCGGGATGGTTACGGCATCATTTAATAATACCGCAGGTTCAACGGATAATGCCGCAATGGCATCCTGCATCGCCTCAAATGTTGCCTGCAGAATATTAATCTCATCAATCCGTTCGGGAGATCTGTGTCCGATTCCCACACTGACTGCCTCTTTCATGATTATATCGTAAAGTTCTTCCCTTTTCTTTTCGGAAAGCTGCTTTGAATCGTTCAAATAAAGGATTTTGCAATCCTTCGGCAAAATTACTGCCGCAGCATATACAGGACCTGCCAAGGGACCTCTGCCGACTTCGTCAATTCCGCAAATAAAACCGAGATCCTCGTATTTTTTCTCGTAAACCTTGAGCGCTTCCGTTCTTTGTACTTCTTTTTCATATGCCGCAATCTGCTTTCTGGCGGATCCGACAAGCTTTATTACACCGCTTCTTTCATCGCCGGAAAAGGCTTCGATAAACGCATTCCATTCCTCAACGGTGTGTGCTTCTTTATATATTTTATTGATCTGACTGATACTATCCATTTATTCTTCTCCGTGTTTAATGATACAAAAATCTTTAAACGGATAGATTCGCATGAATGCCCTGCCGATTAAGTCCTTTCTTTTAATATTTCCGACCATGAAATCCCTGCTGTCCGAGGAATTGTTTCGGTTATCGCCCAACACGAAGTATTCATCGTCTCCGAGCTTAATCGGGATATCGGCACGCCCCTGGTTTAAAATAACCTCCGCACCGTAATCTTCTTCGAGAATCTGTCCGTTAATATAAATATTTCCTTCAGTGTCTATTAAAACTTCCTCACCGGGAAGTCCGATAATTCTTTTGATATAATAGGTTCTTTTTGCATGCTGATAAGGGAAAACCACTACATCGAAACGTTTCGGATCCGAAAAACGATAAGTAATTTTGTCCACTATCAGATTATCCCCGTCCGACAAGGTAGGACTCATGGAAGAACCTTCCACAACCGTACGCTGACCGACAAAGGTTACAATCAGAAATGCAAGCAGGAATACCGCTGCAAAATACAGAACCATTTCGAGGATATCTCTCCAAAACGGCTTCTCTTTTTCGTCCTTTTCTTCATCCGATTCTTTTTTGTCAGATTCTTCCTTGTCGTCCGAATCCTCTTCCTCATCCGAATCCTTCTCGGAATCTTCCGAATCTTTAGGCAAATCCTCTAATTCTTTCAATTCGCCCTCATCCGAATTATCGTCATAATCGGACTCTTCATTTCTGTAATCGAAATCGGAATTTTCTTCGTTATTTTCAAATTCTTCGATTTTTTCTTCGTCGCTCATTTTGTTCTCCTGTTAATCCGGTCTTGATTGCTTTCAAATACCATTAACTACGATTTATTCTTTGGATTCTTCTGTCTACGGTCTTTCAAGGGAAATTCGTCCTAATTTCCCGGAACGAAATTCATCCAAAAGTAAATCCGCAGCCTTCTTTAAGTCCGGCTCTTCGCCCTTTTTAAAGCATTTCCTGTTTACCGCAATCTCTCCTAAAATCCCTGCACATTCTGCTTCCGTGTCCGCAGTGGCTGATGCTATGCCGTACCTTGCAGGCAACACCTCCGGCGAGATTCCGTTAAGAACACGAATCAGTTCATATGCAAGTTCTTCGGAAGGAAGGATTTCATCGTTGATGGATCCGATAAATCCGATATGTAAGCCGATTTTCTGGTCATCGAATTTCGGCCAGAGTATTCCGGGAGTATCCAGTAAATCCAGTTCATTGCTGATACGAATCCATTGTTTTCCCTTGGTCACACCGGGCTTATTGCCGACCACTGCGGCATTTCTTTTTGCAAGATTATTGATAAAAGTGGATTTTCCGACATTCGGTATTCCGACAATCATTGCTTTGACGGAACGGTTCTTGATTCCGCGCCTTCTGTCTCTTTCAATCTTTTCTTTGCAAGTCTCACGAATGGCGGAAAGCAAGGTATTCATGCCTTCCCTGCTTTTGGAATTGTATAATACGGCTTTTACGCCAATGGATTCATAGTAGTTAACCCACTCTTTATTTATCGTTTCATTTGCAAGATCGGCCTTATTCAAGACGACCATGCGCATTTTATTCTTAGCCAGTCTGTCTATATCCGGATTTCTGGAAGATACGGGAATTCTGGCATCCAAAATTTCGATAACCAGATCGATTAATTTCATGTTTTCTTCCATCATACGAACCGCTTTGGTCATATGTCCGGGATACCATTGTATATTCATCGCTTCACGAATCCTCCTTTGGAATTCGCAGTTTTCTTTTTATACCACACTTTTCCGTAAATATCTTCTTTTTTTTCTGTTTTGATATTTCCGGATCTGGAATCTTCGGAATAATTTCGGTTGTCTCCAAGCACAAAGAATTCTTCGTCTCCTAATACAAATTCATTTGCGGCAATTCCGGGATCCATAATCATATCTTCTCCGTAAGGGTCATCGTAGAGAGTTCCGTCAATATAGACTCTGCCGCCCTTAATCTGTATTGTTTCGCCCGGAAGACCTATGACGCGTTTGATATAATAATGTGTTTTTTCATTTCCTTTCGGCAAAAAGGCAATTACTTCGCCCCTGGCAGGATTCTTGATAACGGTAATCAAACGATCCACAATCACTTCCTGGGAACTTTCAAGGCACGGTTCCATGCTGTTCCCGACAACCGCGGTTTTCATACCAAGGAATCTGACTGCCACATATGCAATAAATGCGGTAATCAGAATAATCAGGATATATTCGATTATATTTCGAAACAATCCTTTCGGAAGATGAATTTCTTTTTTATAAAACCGAAGTTCTCTTCTTTTCCTGTAACCGCTCTTTGCCATTATTTATTCACCATAAGACCACAGGGACAATCCCCTGTGGTCCCGTATGATTCGTATTTTGTTTATAATAATTTCTGTTCATATATTCAGGTCCCGAAAGGGACCTGAATACTTAAAAATGCCTAACTTACTGATTTTCCTGTACGTAAATACTTACGCGGCTCTGAATGATATTTGCAACATCTTCGGCGCTCTTCTGGTCATTAAAGAACGGCCCTGCTTCTTCGTTGATAATATCGATAATCTTCTGATCGTAGCTGGTGCAGTAATGTGTCGCATAGATGAAATCCTTAGCAACCTGCGCATGCTCTTTAGATAACGGAGTGAGTATAATATCTTTTGCCTGCGCATAGGAATAAGCGCTTTCATCCGTATAAGTTATCTTTTTGGTCTGGTAATCATAATCAAAGTATTTTCCTGTTTCGATTTCAATCTTCTTATCCAGTGCCTTCTTGGAAATCGGAATTGTCCAGGTTGAAGGGCTGTTTTCTTCAGGCATCTGAAATTCATCGGACAAGTAGTATTTCACGAAATCAAAAGCAGCATCCTGATTGTCGCCAAGAGCAGAAATTGCAAAGCCCATATCAGCCATAATTACACCGGAAGCAGGATCCTGGGCACCCGGGAAACCAACGAGAACAATGTCATCTCCGAATTTAACCTGTTCCCATTCATTGAAATCACGGAAATTATAGAAATATGCTTCCGTTGCGAGTGCAGTATCGTTATGAAGTGCGATTTCCTGGTTCTTCATATCTTCCTGATAATCATAATTCTGATTATTGGGATCATCTACAGGATAATTCTTTACCCACTTTAAAGTATTGATAAAATCATCCGAAGTAAAATTACATTTTCCGGTATTTACATCGTAGAAACTGCTTGCATTACATGCGAGAACCGTTTTGAGAAGATCATCTCTTTTAACGCCTGCAATACCTTTTCCGACACAGTTATGCTGCTGCTCTAAGTCAATGAACTCCTGCATGGTAAAGCCGGATTTACCGTTCAGCATGGACTTCTTCACTGCAATTCCTTCAATTGAGATCTGCGGCATGATAATATATAATTTTCCGTCCAGGCTTCCTGCATCGAAAACATTCTCCAAATAGTCACCCTTATTAATTCCGTTCTTTTCAAGATAAGGATACATATCAGCAAATACGCCCTTACTTGCATAAACACCCGGGTCGAGCATTCCGTATGTCAAAATGATATCCGGACCGTTTTTGGAGAGAATATCATTTCTGAACTGCTTTTCGCATGCCATCATATCATCTGAAGTCATGTACTGCTCATAATTAACAAGACGAATTCTGTAGGAATCACTCTTTTTATTATAGTCAAGCACACGCTTCTGAACATCGTAAGAAGCGGAATAAATGGAACCGAGAGTAATAATTTTCTTATCCTTAACCTGCTCGGGCGGAACCCTCTTGTAAATTCCGCTGTCTCCACCATCGTCGTCCATTACAAGAACAGCAGTTTCATCATCAATTAATGCGGCTCCCCTGGTATTCATGGAAAGAATATCGGAGTCTAAGAAATCGAAAACGGTTTTCGTTTCGGCTGTATTATTGTTGATATCAACTACAACCAATCCGTCATCATTCTTTGTATAGAAATCATGATCTTTTGCAGGATTTAAATTTGCACCTCCGCCTAAGAAAGGAAGGCTGATCGGCTCGCCAAGAGTTTTACCTGTAGGATTCACCTCGCAAATCTGAGAATTATAGGAATCATCATAATATCCGATATAATATTTTCCGGACTTGGTGACTGCAAATGACATAAGACCGTTCACTTTATCTGCAGGTATCTCTGAAATCAGTTTTTGATTGTAATCATATAGCTGAAGCTTATTATTAACAAATGCGCAAATCGTTCCGTCAGAACAGATTATTACACGATCAACATTTTCGTTATCGGAGAGCTTTAATTCCACATCCGAAAGCTCTTTTCCATCTAAGGACAATGTCAGTAAATGATAATTATTCCTATTGTTGTTATAATCAAACATGGAACAAACAACGGAAAGATTTCCGTCGGGAGTCACGGTACTCGAATCAACCGAAAATGCCTGATCTGCCGGATAGTTTTTCGTATAAACCACTACATCACCGAGATTTCCGTTTACATCCGCGACAATCCAACCCATTTTGGATGTCTGTTCATTCCCTGAAGAAGAATCATCAACATTTACATCTTCGTCACCTTCACCGGCACCTTCCGATGCAGGTTCTTCCGGTTCTGCCACATCTTCGCCTCCGTCTGCAGGCGCTTCCTCTGTTACGCCGCCTTCCGGCTCTGCAACTTCTTCGCCGCCTTCAACAGGTGCTTCTTCCATTACTTCATTCTCGGGTTCTGCATAATCCTCATAGTCATAACCTGATCCGTCGTCATAATATGATGAGAAAAAGACAACCTTATCTCCAAAAATGTAAGTATAGCTGGGCGTAAAAGGAAAATCCATTTCTTTATCCAGACGGAATACTGCCTCTTTCGAAGAAGATTGGTCGGCTGCTTCCGCTACAAGACCGGATGAATTACCGGGTTTCGTAGTACTTCCTCCTTTTTTACAGGAAGTAACGGATAATACCATTGTTCCTGCAAGCATTATACACAATGCTTTTCCTAGTATTTTTTTCTTTTTCATATGTTTCCTCCGTAGTCATAAAAGTTTAGACCCCATAACCCATTTATTATACCCGAAATTGACTTTTCTTGCAATCGAGAAGGGAAGATTTTAATAATAAGAAAGAGTCGCTTGCGACTCTTTCGCGCCCGAGCGGATTGCGAAGCAATATTTACATTTCGCAGGTTGCCCTGCCCGAATTTATTGAAAATTATCGTTTTACTTAACGAAAATCGTTCGATTTTTTAATATCAGAAATCCAGTTCTTTTTTGTCAAAATACAATATTGTACCGGCCAAAACACAGCCGATATAAATAAAGACGCAAAGAAGTGTCATTAGAATTCCTTCCGGCACCAGGTCGAAAAAGAAATCCGTCAGAGCCAGATTAAACATGCCGTCCATATAGTAACGGTCAATATGTAATTTGGAAACGAGCGGCGATTGTGTCATCAATGTCAGACCAATCGGTATAATCTGCAGAATCAACACAGAAAACAAACCGAACGGAATATTATTGGTAACATATAAAACAAGTGCTGCAATGGTAATATTCGCAATGGTTTTCAAGATTGCAAAAAAAGTTGTCAACAATACAAATTCGGCATTGATTCCGACCAAAGGCTCTTTAAAGACGGCAAAAAGCAGGAATATCAGCGGCAGCATAATAATATAAAATATAACACTTAAAACAACACTGTCGATAAATTTGGTAATTACCAGTTTTTTCCGTGACATTCCGTATCCGATCATACCGATCATGGTCATGGACTTGAAATCATCGGTAAAAAGCACTAAAAATATTACAAGCGACAATGCAAACTGCAAAGTTTCCAGTGTTGAGGAAAACGAAACAATTCCGGCATTTTTATTCATTGCAAGAATACTTAAAACAGGAATAAAATCAGCGGAATATTGAAGAATAAGCGTGACTGCAATACTGCTGAGCAATGACGGAATTATCCAGTAAATATGTTTACGGAAAACACGCCTTAAGTCCGCTTTCATTAAATTTCTCATAAGTCAAGCTCCTTTCTTTTGAAGAAAAGACTTCCCGCAATAATAAATACCGCAAAATAAACTGCCACAATGATTAACTGATACGGAAAACCACCCGAAAGCATTGCCTTATAGGCAGAGTCAATCAGGCCGTCCGTCGTCAAATCATAAACGCCGAATCCACCCGATTTATTTAAAGACATAAGAAGGATTCTTAAAAATGCAATCAATGCCAGAATGGAAATCAATCCTGCCGCTACGCTCCAAAAGGCATACATAAGAATCGATGCAAATGCAAATAAGGCAACATTTCGAAACCAGCCTAAGAAAATCATAAGGATGGTAAGTAGCGTCTGCTGACTTGAATAATGTGCCTTAACGAAATAGGTGTGGAAAACCGTAAATTCCCCAAATGCAATCAGGTAATATCCA
>CADANR010000113.1:0-780 GCA_902789265.1 uncultured Lachnospiraceae bacterium
AGAAACACCCTTCGTATGCTGAACGGTATGCGTCGGATTCTAATGGGAAGAGAGAATAGTTTCAGGCCGTTTGTAACGGGAGAGGACGGGAGATTAAGTAACGAGAAAATTGCAGTTTTTACGAAGGAACTGATCTCTTTCCATCCGGAAGCGGATGCACTTTCGGAAGACAAGATAAAGCTCCTGGAACGATTTTTCTACTGTGTTATTACAGGACCTTCCGTGATTCATTCCAGAGTCCGTCAGCAGGTGTTGAAGACGGAATATGTCATTCCCGAGACATTCAGTGAGTTTATAGCAGCGGCAAAAGACCCGGTCTTTACGTATCGTAACCGTTTAAAGGCGGCGAGGGAGGAGGAAAGAAATCGTCTCTATCCGGAGCATGCCGGCGGTTTTTCGTTTCTTATGAATCAGATGTATGAAACGCTTTCGAATCAATCGTCCAGAGGATTTTATACAGAAGAAGAGCTGTACGAGGCAGCCGATGAGTATGCGTTTGTTTATGGAATCGATACGGATGATGTAGTAAGAGCATGGAAAAATAAGAAGTGGAAGAAAAATGCGGTAACTGAATATTCCGACGATTATGATTCCGAGAATTCTTTTCCGGAAGAAAGCTGGGAGTACGAATGCTGTCTTTGTGCATGGGAGAAATACAGTGCAGGACTTCCGAAAGAGAATCTTTTTGTTCCGTATTATGAAGAATTACGTATGCTTCTGCACCAAGTGGAACCGTTTGATCTGCTGCAGTTAACGGAGGAGATGGTAGACAGATTTCTT
>CADANR010000113.1:821-7075 GCA_902789265.1 uncultured Lachnospiraceae bacterium
TTAAAATGAACTGGTTAAGACGTAATATCTTGAAAATCTTATCCGCCATCATATAATAGGGACAAAGGTCACATATGGGGGATAAGAAAACATATGATTATAGATAACGAAAAACTCAAAGAAATTTACTTCGGTGCATATGAATTCGGCCAGACTTCGGATGGCTATCTGCAGGCGTTTCAATTTAATAAGGCGCAGATTGAATATTTCAATAACGGCGAGGAGTACTGGCGTGACAGATGCACGGCTTCGAGTGCAAAGACGATTGAGCTTTTAACGGATGCATCGGAGTTTTCCTTTGAGTATAAAATTATCTGGCAGGGATCCCTCGATTCCTTCGAAATCTTTGCAGACAACAAATTTGTTCAGGCATATCGCGTTGAGAATCTGCCGGGAGAAGGAAAGCTTACGTTTAGCATTCCGGAAGATTCCGGGTTAAAACGACATATCATCATTTATCTTCCCATGGATGCAACGGTTTTAATCCGAAATTTTGAATGCAATTCTTCGTATGAAATTCCCGTTAAGGGCGAGAAAGTATTATGGCTCGGCGATTCCATCACGCAGGGCTTCGGACCGATGCGCTCTTCGGGAACCTATGTGAATGTCGCAAACCGCGAACTGAATTATGATATCCTCAATCAGGGAATTGCAGGATATTATTTTGATAAAGGATCCATTATACCTATGGACGGCTACACGCCGGACCGGATCATTGTAGCGCACGGTACCAATCAGTACGATACAAAAACGATGAAACCGGTCGAAGAATTCTTTGAATCTCTTTTTGAAGTGTACGGAATGAAGATTCCGACACTTGTCATTACCCCGGTCTGGAGAGACGATTTCTTATATGACTCCGACCGTGAAAAATTCTTAAATTTCTGTAATTCTGTAAAAGAAATCTGTCATCGATACCCGAATATTACGACTGTAGACGGCTTCGATATGGTACCGAATTCGAGAAGGTACTATGTGGACGGGCTTCATCCGAACGAGGAGGGGGCAGCTCTTTACGGCAGAAATCTGGTCAAATTTATTCACAAACTCTACACATTCTGAATTAGTGACATTTCCCCTGATTCATACTAAAATTAAATACAGATGCAATGTAATTTTCACATGGAAAGAAAGAGGGCAATGCCATGTCAGATTATTTTGGAAAAGAAGTACCGAAATTGGGTTTTGGTTTGATGCGTCTTCCGAGAAAGGGCATCGCAACCGATGTGGAGCAGGTAAAGACGATGGTGGATTTATTCCTGGACGCAGGCTTCACCTATTTTGACACGGCATTTGTGTATCCCGGTTCCGAAGCGGCAACGAAGAAAGCGCTTGTGGACCGGTATCCGAGAGATAAATTTACCCTTGCGACGAAGGTAAATGCCTCCGTTGCGCCGACTGCAAAAATGGCAAAAAAGCAGTTCACCACGAGTTTAGAACGAACCGGCGCAGGGTATTTTGATTATTATCTTCTTCATGCATTCATGGAGAACAATTACCGTAAGTATGATAAATTCGAGCTCTGGGATTTTGTAAAAGAGCAAAAGGCAGCAGGGCTGGTTAAAAATTTCGGTTTCTCCTTCCATGCGGGTCCCGATCTTCTGGACCAGATCTTAAACGAGCATCCGGAGGTGGATTTCGTTCAGCTGCAGATTAATTACGCGGACTGGGAGAATCCGAAGGTTACGTCCCGTGCCAATTATGAGGTTGCGAGAAAGCATAATAAGGGCATCGTGGTGATGGAGCCGGTGAAGGGCGGAACGCTTGCAAACCCGCCGAAGCCGGTGCGTGAATTATTTAAGGAGTACCATCCGGATATGTCCTATGCTTCCTGGGCGATTCGTTTTGTGGCATCGCTTGACGGCATTATTACGGTGCTTTCGGGAATGTCCAACATTGCGCAGATGGAAGATAATCTTTCCTACATGAAGAATTTCCAGCCGCTGAATGACGAGGAACAGGAAATTATAAGAAAGGCACAGGTTTTACTCGGAAAATACTCGACGGTTCCCTGTACCGCGTGCCATTACTGCACGGAGGGTTGTCCGCAGCATATCGAAATTCCGGATATTTTTGCAGCCATGAATAAACAGCTCGGAAACGGGCAGATGGCGGAAGCAAAGGCAGCGTACGCAGAGGCAACCAAGGGCGGTCAGCTTGCGTCAGGCTGCATCGGTTGTCTGCAGTGCGAGGGAGCCTGTCCGCAGCATCTTGCGATTACGGATTATTTAAAGCAGGCGGCGGAAATGTTTGAATAAGTGTGAAGGATAACTGCCGGTGCAATTCGGGGCAGTTCGGATGCAGTGGCAACTCACAGCCCCGAACAGCACACGGGCAGTTGTATGAGTTGGTTGCATAGGGATAATAACGTATGAATGACTTTCTTGAAGAAAAATATATAAAGTTGCAGGAAATATTAAGAAACTACGGGCGTCTTGCAATCGCATTTTCGGGAGGCGTGGATTCGTCCTTTCTGGTAGTGGTTGCAAAGAGGACTTTGGGCAGAGATTTTCTTGCAATCTCCATGGATATTCATTCCGTTCCGTTGCTTGAGAAAGAGGAGGCGGAGGAATTCTGTGAGCGTTTTGAGATTCCCCGGATTGTTCTTAAATATGATGAATTATCGATTCCGGGATTTGCCGAAAATCCGCCGGACCGTTGTTATATCTGCAAAAAAGCACTGTTTACGGAAATCATGAAAAGAGCGAAAGAAGAGGGCTTCGATGTTGTAGCGGAAGGTTCGAATGCAGATGATGTCGGCGATTACCGCCCCGGCATGAAGGCGCTTTCGGAACTAGGCGTGAAAAGTCCCTTAACGGAAGTGGGACTTACCAAGGAAGAAATCAGGATTTTGTCGAAAGAACTGGGCCTGCCGACCTGGGACAAACCATCGAAAGCATGTCTCAGCTCCCGATTTGTATACGGGGAACGCATTACGGAAGAGAAGTTGCGCATGGTGGAGATTGCGGAAGTCTATCTTCAAACTCTCGGCATCGAACAGCTCAGAGTCCGGATACACGGAGAGAATCTTGCCAGAATCGAAGTGGAGCAGAAGGATTTTGAAATCGTTTTAGAGAATAAAAAGAAGATTATTTCGGAATTCAAAAAAATTGGATTCCTTTACGTGACCCTGGACCTGAAAGGATTTCGAAGCGGCAGTATGAATGAGGTGCTGAAAAAATGAGTAAGCAAAGAGACATCCTGGAACAATTAAAGAACGGTGAAATCACGGTGGATGAGGCAGAGCGGTATTTTCGCTCGGAACCTTTTCATGACATGGGTTTTGCAAAACTCGATACCCATCGCGAGCTTCGAAGCGGCTTCCCGGAGGTTATTTACTGTGCGGGAAAACCGGACGAATACCTGATTTCGATTTATGAAAAAATGGTGGAAGCGGACGGTTGCGCGTTTGGAACCAGGGCAACCGGGGAACAGTACGAGCTGGTAAAAGCCGTGATTCCGGATATTGAGTATAATCCAGTGTCCAAAATTCTGAAGGTGGAACGCATATCAAAAGAGAAAAAAGGTCTTATCGCAATCTGCTGCGCGGGGACCGCGGATTTACCGGTTGCGGAAGAAGCGGCACAGACTGCGGAGTATTTCGGAACGAGGGTGGAACGCATTTATGATGTCGGTGTCAGCGGCATTCACAGACTTCTTTCCAGAGTGGAGATTTTGCAGCAGGCAAACTGCGTGGTCGCGATTGCCGGAATGGAAGGAGCTTTGGCCAGTGTAATCGGAGGTCTTGTTTCCAATCCCGTGATTGCGGTTCCGACTTCAGTGGGATATGGCGCAAGCTTCGGCGGGCTGTCCGCACTTCTTACGATGATTAATTCCTGCGCAAACGGAGTTGCGGTTGTGAATATCGATAACGGATACGGAGCCGGATATATGGCAACGCAGATTAACCGGCTGGCCGTGCAGGATGAGAAAGAGTAAATTAAGATAAAAATGTAACGGTGGCACAATATAAAAGTGTTATGGCAATATAAACGATAAAGGATAAGGGGAAAATGGGGGCTAAAAAATTATATTTTGAGTGCGAAACGGGAATCAGCGGCGACATGATAGTCGCATCCCTCCTGGATCTCGGAGCGGATGAGAAGGTCTTAAGAGATGCTCTTGCGGGGATTCATGATGACGGATTTTCCATAAAAATCAGTCGTGTGTTCAAGGCCGGAATTGACTGCTGTGATTTTGATGTGGTATTGGATGAGGCGCATGAAAATCATGACCATGACATGAATTATCTCTACGGACATACCGCGGAGATTCATGAGGATGTGCAAAAGCATGAACACGAGCATGAACACAGCCACGAGCATACACATGAGCATGAACATGAGCATGAACATGAGCATGAACACAGTCACGAGCATGAACATCACCATCATCACCATGGCCGTAATTTAAAAGAGATTGAGCAGATTATCGACGGACTTGAGATTGCGAAGAATGCATCCGGACTTGCAAAGAAAACCTTCCGGATTCTTGCGGAGGCGGAAGCAAAAGCGCATAAGAAACCGATTGACGAGGTGCATTTTCATGAGGTCGGAGCCATCGATTCCATCGTGGATATTGTGGCGGCAGCAGTCTGCTTTGACAACCTGGGAATTGAAGAAGTCGTTGTAAAACGCATCTGCGAGGGGCAGGGCAGTGTCCGCTGTCAGCACGGAATACTTCCGGTTCCGGTACCCGCGGTCCTTAATATTGCAACCGAATATCATCTCCCGATTTCGATTACAAACCGCGAGGGAGAGCTGATTACACCGACCGGTGCCGCATTCCTGGCGGCAGTCATGACATCGAATAAACTGCCTGAGACAATGCGGATTTGCAAGGCCGGTCTCGGCGCGGGAAAGAGAGAATATAAGCAACCGAGTATTATAAGAGCGATTCTTTTTACGGAAGACGAACAGGACAGTATTACGGGAGAATCGGAAATCGAGTCTGAGAAAAAATCCGACACGATCTGGAAACTCGAAAGCAACATCGATGACAGCACCGGCGAGATGCTGGGCTTCGTTATGGAGGAGCTTTTCGAGGCGGGAGCAAGGGATGTTTTCTACACTCCGGCTTACATGAAGAAAAACCGCCCGGCCTGGATTTTATCCGTGATAACTACGGAGGATAAAATAACTGCCCTGGAGGAAATCATATTCCGCGATACAACGACCATCGGCATCCGGAAGCAAAGGATGGAACGCACCGTTTTGGAGCGCGTGGAAGTGAAGGTGGAAACATCTTACGGCGAGGCAGCTGCGAAGATTTGCAGGTACGGGGATTTAACCAAGGTTTATCCGGAATATGAAAGCGCAGCGCGTCTTGCAAAAGAAACGAAAGTGCCGATTGATCAGATTCTTCGGGACATTGTGAATGCATTCGAAGGGACGGACTAGAGCCCGGATAAGTCCGGAGAAGAAATTAAGATAGAGTTTTTTCGGGAAAACTATTTCTCTGAAACAAATTTTATTGTAAAGTAAAAGAGTGTTTAAGGATATAATTGAAAAGCCTTGTAAATATATTTAAGGAGGAATTCATTATGGCATGTTTTTTGGTACCTACCGCAGAGGCAATTGTGACAACGGTAATTACGAAGGTTGTGGAAGCACGTGAGAAGAAGGCGGGCGTGGAGCACGCAAGCGAAGCGGAATTAAAGGAAGTGAAGACTCCTTTTTCTAAGAAAATGAAATGGTTAAATGCGATGCTCTGGGGCGGTTCCGTACTCCTTGCATTCGAGCATTTATGGCACGGAGAGATTACGCCGTTCTTCCCGTTCCTTACGGCAGCAGCGGATCCTGCGGATGCGGCGGAGATGCTGCATGAGATGGCAACCTCGGGGGTTGCGATGGCTGTGCTTGTTACACTTGTCTGGGGCGGAATCGTGATTGTATCGATTGTTCTTGAGAAACGCGCTGCGTCTGTAAAAGCAGAGGAGGTACAGTCATGACATTACTGATTACGATTTTTGCGGCAGTTGTAACGACGCTCATCTGGTACTCCAGCGAAAAAGCAAGAAAATTGAACGTCATCATGCTGGTATTCATGTTCTGGGGCGCTTCCCTTATGTGGCTTGTGGATGCTGTTGTGGAATTCATTGAAATCCGTGCGGAATATTTCACACCGGCTGCGGCAGACATGTTGAATGATGCATTTTTGGGAGTATCCGTGATTGCGCTGGCAATGGTGATCTGGATTGTTTCGGTTCTCATTAAGGATCCGAACGGGGTTTTCAGGAAGAGACTGAAGAAAAA
>CADANR010000114.1 GCA_902789265.1 uncultured Lachnospiraceae bacterium
TCAGGAATGTTGACGGAAGTTAGTGCGTTACAATCGAAGAAAGCCTGTTCACCGATAGTTTTTATGGTGTCAGGAAGCTTTATCGAGTTTACCATGCTGCAATTATAGAATGCAGCTTCTGCAATGTTGGTAACAGGCAGACCGTTTACCGTATCAGGTATAACGATATCGCCGGTTGCAGCTTCACTGCAGCTTGATACAGTGGCATAGCTTGATGAAAACGAGTAGGTTACGTAATTGTCTTCTGCCGCTGCGGAAAGCTGGACTTGCTGTGGAATATACGGAACGTTTACCGCGGTTCCGCACATCATCACAAGCGACAATCCTGCGGCTGTGACTTTTCTGATATCCATATAAAATTTCCTCCTTTTTTACACAGATGAAATGTGATATATGCCTATTATATCATAGACATTTTCATAAATCAATACAAAATAAATAAAAATTACTAATTTAATCAGCTTAACGTATCGTTAACATTTAAAGCACTCATAAATGATTAAAACAGTAATATAATCCCTTTGGAGTTGCGTTTTATCCTATTATATGTTATAATTGTATATTAGCGGAATTTACACGGGAGGTCGTGAGGTTTGAACGATAATACAGCTATAATAAGCGAGATAAAACGTCTTCTCGGCGATAAGCCGAAGCTCGCTTACGTGAGAAGTTTCGGCTGTCAGCTGAATACTTCTGACGGTGAAAAAATCAAAGGCGTACTGAAAAATGCAGGCTACGGCTTTACTGAAAATGAGAACGAAGCCGACCTTATCATACTAAATACCTGTGCTGTCAGGGAAAATGCTGAGGACAGAGTTTTCGGCATTGTTGGCAGTATGAAAAAATTAAAGGAGCTTAAACCCGGACTTATCATCGGCATAGCAGGCTGTATGACTGCGCAGGGTCATGTTGCGGAAAAGATAAAGCGTTCGTATCCGTTATATTCGGAAATAAAAATCAAAGGATTCAAGCCTCTTCTTGCACAAACTCCCTCGATTTCCTTACGAACACGTTCTGTGATATTTTTACGACCCGCCACGGGGTTTATGATAAAAATATGTCTCATAACTTATTTATTATATCAAATCAGTGTTTTTTATGGTAGTATATATTTTGGAAAACTATGAACAGGGAGTATATATGAGCAAAATCCCGACAAACATAAATCAATATCTGGATGGTATTTCCAACCGGCGTATCTGCAGGGTAATCTTCGGACTGACCTTGATTTTTGCAGTGTTTTTTATTGTGGAAAGCTTTTATGCACATAATCCGCCGGCCTTAATTTACTACGTTATAGGCATTCCGGTGATTCTGGCAGCACCGACCTTTATCAAAAATTTCCCGATACGAATCCACGGCATTATAGCGGTGCTTCTCTGGCTGGGCCTTGTAACCGTATACGGTTACTCTTATGAGTGTGTCGGGCAGATTGCGGACGCCATTATCGCCGTCATGACGATTATGGCAATTTATATGGATACTGCCGTTATTGTGGCAGGTACGATTTATATCACAATCATGTATCTGGTCACATGGTTTGCCCACAGGGATTATATTTTAAATGACCTGGCAACGGCGGATAACGCCGGAGATTTTATCCTGCAGATTTTAGTCATTGCGGTTGCAATTACCGGAATTCTTTTCCTGCTCGGACGAATCCGTTCGCAGCGTGAGACCATGCAGCACAGAAATGCGAATATGACAAACCTTCTTCGCGTGCTTGAGATTAAGCATGATGAGGCGCAGGCTGCGACCAAGGCAAAGTCGGATTTCCTTGCAAACATGTCCCACGAAATCCGTACCCCGATGAATGCAATCACCGGCATGAGCGAGCTTCTGTCACAGACAGACCTGCCGGATGATGCAAGGGAATACGTCAAGACAATCCAGTCCTCCTCCGGTATTATGCTGGAGCTGATTAACGACATTCTTGATTATTCGAAAATGGATGCCGGACGTATGGAGCTTGTCAGCGAAGTGTATCGCCTGGACGACATGCTTTCGGATATTTCGAGAATCATCAATGCGCGTCTTTACGGAAAAGAAGTGAAATTTGTCATAGAGGGCGGCGAGAACGTACCGAGCTCCTATTTCGGCGATTCCTTAAGAATTAAGCAGATTTTACTGAATCTTCTCGGCAATGCGGTGAAGTTTACGAAGCAGGGCGAGATTAAATTAAAGGTTTATGTAACACCCGGAAGGGATGAGGTTGTGGTTCTTCATTTCGACGTTTCCGATACCGGTATCGGAATCAAGAAAGAGGACCAGGCGAAACTCTTTAACGAGTTTACACAGGTGGATAACCGAAAGAACAGAAAGATTCAGGGAACGGGACTTGGTCTTTCGATTGCAAAGAATTTCGCCAAAATGATGCACGGAGATGTTGTTTTGGAGAGTGAGTACGGCAAAGGCAGTACCTTCTTCGTAACGCTCGACCAGAAGGTTGTGGACGATACGCCGTTTGATTTCGAAGCGCTTCTTAAATCCACGAATGAAGAGGCTTCGCTTATGACTCCTGAGAATAAGGTCATTAACGAGTTTACCTGTCCGGAAGCAAGGATTCTTATCGTGGACGATAATCTCGTAAACTTAAAGGTTGCAAAAGGTATCATCGGTTCCTACGGGGCACAGATCGAACTTTCCGAATCCGGCTTTGATGCCTTAAAGAGACTTCAGGACGGCGAGCATTTTGACATTCTGTTTATCGATCATATGATGCCGGAAATGGACGGTGTGGAAACCGTAAACAGAATCCGGTCGCTCAATTCCGATTATGCCAGAAACGTACCGATTATTGCGCTGACCGCGAATGTGGCGGGAGAAGACAAGAGTCTGTTTATTGATGCGGGCATGAATGATTTACTCGGCAAACCGATTGATACACATTCCCTTGCAAAGATTATGAGAACCTATATTCCGGAACATCTTCAGGTGCAGAGTGAAACTACAGCTGTAGGACAAAACCGTGCCTTCCTCGGAGGATACTCCGGAGACAACGAACCGGAAAAAACAACGACGTTCACGGAAGAAGATTTCTCCTTCCCGATGAGCGGAATCGATTATCGTTATGCTTACGATATTTTCTCCGGAAACAGGGATTCCTATATTGAGATTCTGAAGGTCATCAGCGAGGAAGGAAAAGTTAAGCCTGCACAAATCAGAACGCTTTTGGAGAAAAAAGATTTCAAGAATTATACAATTGAAGTGCATGCTTTAAAGAGTGCATTTTTGAGCATCGGTGCAATGCATTTGTCCGATCGCTTCAGGGAGCATGAATTAAACGGAAAGTCCGGAAACAAGAAAGCCATCCGCGATGATTTTGAAGGACTTTACGATGAATATTCCGCTCTTCTTTCCCAGATTAATGCATTCTTAGTATCCGAGGAAAAAGAAGAACCGCAGATGAAATCCGCGGGCAGCACCATTTCGATTCGCGAATACAAGCGTGCGCTTGAATACATTGTGAAGAATATCGAATTCTTCGAAATCGACCGTGCAAATAAGGAGATTGATAACCTTCTATCCTGCAAGCTGGACGAGGATGCAAAGAAACGCTTAAATGAGGCGAAAGAACATATGGATAACTTTATGTACGAGGAAGCAAAGGATGATGTGATGGTACTATTATCCGTTGCGGAATCGGAAAGTTAACGGGGGAGAAAAATGAAACACATTTTAATTGTGGATGACAGCAAAACAAATCTGATTATGGCGCGTCAGGAACTGAAGGAGGAGTATGAAGTAACTCCCGTCATTTCCGGCGAGCAGGCACTGCAGTTTCTGCAAAAGAGAATTCCGGACCTGATTTTACTGGATATCAATATGCCGGTGATGGACGGAAAAGAAACGCTTGCCAAAATCAAGGAAAATCCCGCATGGCAAAATATTCCGGTGATTTTCCTAACATCGGATGAGTCCGCGGAAACGGAAGCGGAGTGCCTGCGTCTCGGTGCGGAAGATTATATCAGAAAGCCCTTTGTTGCCAAGGTTATGAGAAGCCGAATCGAGCGTGTCATCAATACCCGTACGACCACGAATGACTATCTCGACATGGCGAGAAAAGATCCGCTGACCGGACTTTATAACCGCAAATATACCGAGGAACTGATTCGTAAATCCATTGAGGAAGGCACCCTCGGAATGATGTTTATGATTGACCTTGATAATTTCAAGATGATTAACGACAACAAGGGTCATGCAGAAGGCGACCGCGTCATCCGTATGTTTGCGGATATCCTTAGGCAGCATGCGAGAAATAACGATATCGTATGCCGTCTCGGCGGGGATGAATTCATCCTTTATCTTCTCGGTGTAAACGACCGTAAAATTGCGGCAGACCGAGCAAAGAGCATTCTTTCGGCGCTGACCGACAGACTTATGAATATGGGGTATTCCACGATGGTTTCGGTATCAATCGGAATTGCAATTTACCCGCAGGACGGCAAGGATTTTCCGACCCTTTACCAAAACGCCGACAAGGCGCTTTACCTGGTGAAGATCAACGGGAAAAATTCCTACCGGTTCTTTTCCGATGAGGAGGACGGGGATGAACAGCTTCCGTCCTCGCTTGCGAATATCTGCTTCTTAATGGAGGGCAGGCAGGATTATTCCGCCGGTGCCTACAATGTGGCATATGATGAATTCCGGTATATCTTCAATTTCATTTCCAGATATGCCGCAAGAAATAAAAAGCCGGTGCAGCTTTTGCTCTTCACACTACAGTGTGAGCCCGGGGAAAGCAGGGATAGAATTGTGCGCTCGATGGATGCGCTTGAGGCATCCGCAACGGTATCGCTTCGTATGGTGGACGTCGGAAACCGCTTCTCCGACAAGCAATACGTGGTGATTCTTCTCGATGCGGATAAGGACAACGCAAACCTGGTGGCACTTCGCGTCATCTCCCGTTATGAAGCGGTGAAACCCGAGGACGGACTTAGGGTGAAATACGAAACCTCAACACTCCGGTTAGCCAATAAATTCGAAAGGCACGATTAAGCATGGAAACGGAATTCGACGTACAAATCAAACCGGGGAATCTTTTTGATTTCAAAATGCAGGTTTTATATAAAACACCGGTCGCCATCATTACGACTGCAATCGGGGCGTTAATGCTTTACGGATTTATTTCGTCGCACAAGTGGTACTATCTTCTGATTGCGGTGATACTGATTCTTTATCCGCCGATTGATATGTTAAGGCTTTCCTTTATGCAGGCGAAACTGGTTCCGGCGTTTAAAAACGGAATCCATTATCATCTGTCTTCCGAAGGAATCCGGGTAAAATCCGGCGCGGAAGAACAGCTTGTTCCCTGGGAAAACTGCATCAAAGCAAACGGAACGAGAAGTTCTTATTTCGTGTACACGGGAAAGAATACGGCCTTTATTTTTCCGAAGGAATGCATGGGGGAGAAGGCGGAGGACGTGCTTCGAATCATTAGTGCGAATATGGAGCCGGCGAAAGTGAAGATTAGGTTTTAGGAACAATGTCGACTCCGAATCTTAGTTAGGAAACATAAAAAATGAGTAATAATAAGATTATAACTACATATAGCGCCGCAGAGACTCTCGAGCTCGGTATGGAGATAGGGAAGAACGCACGCCCGGGCGAGGTGTACGCGCTTCTCGGAGACCTGGGTGTCGGAAAGACCGTGCTCATCCAGGGCGTTGCGAAAGGACTGGGCATTACGGGACCCGTGAATTCGCCGACCTTCACAATCGTGCAGGTTTACGAAGAAGGACGGATGCCCTTCTATCACTTTGATGTATACCGGATCGGCGATGTGGAAGAAATGGACGAAATCGGGTATGAAGATTATTTCTACGGCGACGGAGTAAGCTTTGTGGAATGGGCGAATCTGGTAGAAGAAATTATGCCGGAAAAAACCGTATGGATTGAGATTAAGAAGGACTTATCGAAGGGCTTCGATTACAGGGAGATTACGATAAAGTCATAATACAAATGTAAAGTTGAACTACAAGTTTAAATCAGAAATATAAACAGAAATAAATTACAGAACGTAGATTGGAAATAAACGAAGCATGAAAATACTTGCACTGGATTCTTCCGGAAATGTAGCCTCCGTGGCACTTCTGGAAGATGATATTTTGAAAGCGGAATATACAATTGATTACAAGAAGACGCATTCGCAGACGCTTCTACCGA
>CADANR010000115.1 GCA_902789265.1 uncultured Lachnospiraceae bacterium
TATGCGATTCTCGGCATATTGATGGTAACAACGCCTACGCTTCCGGTTGACTCACCGGATCCGAAGAATCCGCCGGATTTTCTTCTTAACTCTCTTAAATCAAGACGGAGACGGCAGCACATGGAACGAACGTCCGAAGGCTCCATATCGGAATTGATATAATTTGAGAAATAAGGAGTTCCGTATTTAGCGGTCATGTCAAAGAGAAGTTTGTTATTCTCTGACTCGGACCAGTCGAAATCTCTGGTAATGGAGTAGGTCGGAATCGGATACTGGAATCCACGCCCGTTTGCATCACCTTCAATCATGGTCTCAAGGAATGCCTTGTTGATCATATCCATCTCAGCCTTGCAGTCCTTGTAGCAGAAATCCATTTCCTTTCCGCCTACAAGTGCGGGAAGCTCAGCCAAATCGTTCGGTACGGTCCAGTCTAAAGTAACATTTGTGAAAGGCGCCTGTGTTCCCCATCTGGACGGTGTGTTTACACCATAGATGAAGGATTCGATTGCCTTCTTTACTTCATCGTAGGATAAGTTATCTACCTTTACGAAAGGTGCAAGATAGGTATCAAAGGAAGAAAATGCCTGTGCTCCTGCCCACTCGTTCTGCATGATACCAAGGAAGTTAACCATCTGGTTGCAAAGAACGGATAAGTGGGATGCGGGTGCGGAAGTAATCTTTCCGGTAATTCCGCCGAGTCCTTCCTGGATTAACTGCTTTAAGGACCAGCCTGCACAGTATCCGGTTAACATGGAAAGATCATGGATATGAATATCCGCATTTCTGTGTGCCTCTGCGATTTCCGCATCATAGATTTCGGATAACCAGTAATTTGCGGTTACCGCACCGGAGTTTGAAAGAATTAAGCCGCCTACGGAGTAGGTTACGGTGGAATTCTCTTTTACACGCCAGTCTTCTACCTTTACATAGCTGTTAACGACTTCCTTATAATCCAGAATCGTGGATTTCATCTCACGAAGTTTTTCTCTCTGCTTTCTATATAAAATGAAAGCCTTTGCAGCTTCGGTGTATCCGGACTGCTCGAGAATCTTCTCCACGGAGTCCTGGATATCTTCCACATGTACATTTCCGTCTTTTACCTTGTTCTGGAAATCAGCGGTTACTCTTAATGAAAGCAAATCTACAATATCGTTGCTGAATTGTACATCCGTTGCATTGAATGCTTTAATAATCGCATCGCTGATCTTCGTTAAATTAAAATCAGTTGTTGTTCCGTCACGTTTTACTACGCCAAACATCTTTCTCTCCTCCCAATTACGTGATTCCGTATTGTTCAATTACCCTCGTTTTTATTGTTTTACGGATAACTTCTCGCCGTTTGCGGCGATTGAAACCATTGTAGCACCGGTGCATTTTAATGTCAACACAAAAACACAAGATATTATGATAAATTTCGATTTAACACACAAGATGTTGTGGTTTTGCATCAAAATCAGTTGACATAAAAATTTATTGACTCGGTTGGTAAAAACCGATAAAATACTGTTTTTCAGCACTTTTTAAGAATAATAAGTTACCATAAAATAAAAATCCTCTTTTTTCAAAAACCACCATATATGGGGTTATTTGAAAAAAAGAGGAACTATATTTACTATATATAGTCTGTATCTTATATATCAGTACAGAATCTGCAAATTATCTTGTCTTTAAGAACTGATACTCTCTCTGGGCAACCTCATCATTCGGGTAATCCTGGATATAGGAGGTCATCAGCTCCTTTGCCTTCAACGGATCGCCGAGTTTTTCGTATGCAACGATTTCGTTAAAACGAAGTTCCTGATCGTAGGCTAAATCAGAAAGTGCAAGTCCGCTTTGGAAGGACGTAAGGGCATTCTCATAATCTCCGCTGGCCGCATAACACATTCCCATCTGATTATAGATTGCCTTGGACTGACCGGTAGCAAGGTAGCTCTGGTATACGGTAATTGCATAATTCCGGTCGTTTAAGTTCTCATAGCACTGTCCCAGAAGAAGAACGAGTTCCTCCGAACCGTTTCCGCTTCCCTTCGCCTTTTCCAGGAAATCTCTCGCATTGCTGTAATCTTCCAGATAAAAATACAGTCTTCCTTTATCATAATCCGGCATCTTTTTATCACCGGATTCCACGGCGTTCTGAAGATACGCCGCGCCGGTCGCGCTTTCTCCCGCATCGTTTAAAATACAATAAATATCAATAAACAGGCCGTAATCCTTCGGAGAAAGTTCCACTGCCTTATCGAAATCGGCAATAGCCGCATCCTTCTGATTCAGTGCAAGCAATACCGTTCCGCGCTCCACATACGCATCCACTTCCTTTTCACGAAGTGCCAGAATGGCATCAAAGCGTTCCTTTGCTTCCTCATATTTACCGAGTTTATAAAAGCATACTCCGATATAATAATTGATATCATAGTCTACATCGCTCGGAACGGAACCGTCTGCTGCCAGTGCTTTTTCAAAGCTTTCTAACGCAAAATCATACTGGTTCTGTCCCATATATGCCAGTCCGAGTCCGCGGTTTAAATAAACCGGATCCTCTCCTGCCGCCTCTGCCTCTTCGAATAAAACAAACGCATTATCAAAATCACCCGACTGGATACTCTGGATTCCTTCTCTGGTCTTGCCGCCCTCTTTTGAAGAGCATGCGGCAAAGAGCGTAAGCATAAGCACCGCTCCCGCAACGATGAATCCTTTTTTTAATTGTTTCAAACGTTTACTATGCATAGATTAATCACTCCGCAGTCGGTGTATTCGTATTTTCATAAACAAACTGCTGGACTTTCTCGCTGATCATGAGTTCCTTGAATTTTTCCCTTGAAATCTCATTTACCTTTAAATAATTTTCTCCGTCCATGCCATACATGGCACCGACTTCTTCCAGTCTTGCATTCACTTCCTCATCAGTTACGGTAATGCCTTCTTCCTTTGCAATCGCCTGTGTTACCATACGCTGCTTGGAATAAACCTCAATCAGTTCCTCAGCGGAGCACCCGTACAGGTACTGAATGACGGAATCCAGTCCGCCCGCACCGCCTTCAATGGCTACGGCATATTTTTTCTCAAGATCCGCTTTCTGATTCTCTCTGACAATATCGGGAATTTCCTTAAAAGTGGAATTCTCTAAGATTTTTTCAAATGCAAGTGTGGTAATCGCATTTGCATTTTTCTCTTCCGCATCGTTTCCGACAACTTCTCTGGCGTAGTTATAGAATTCCTCCTTCGTTCCGTATTTGGAATTCTCCATGGCAGCTACAACCTCATCCGTTATTTCAGGATAGATGAAATTTAAGGTAATTGAGAACACAACATCCTGTCCGGCAATGTCCGCATCATGATATTCTTCCGGGAAGGTCATCGGTGCGTCCACGGTTTCTCCGGGTTTCATGCCGACAATAGCCTCTTCAAAACCGGGAATATAATTTCCCGCGCCGATCCGGACATTCTGATTGTTCGCCGTACCGCCGTCAAAAGGAACATCGTCCTTGTAACCGACATAGTTGATATTAACCAGATCTCCTTTTTTTGCGGTTCCTTCCTTGATTGCTATTTTTTCCGAATTCGCAATCATCATGGACTTCACCTGTTCTTCTACAGCTTCTTCACTGACTTCGGCCGGAGTATAATCTACGGTAAGTCCCTTGTACTCACCCAGTGTCATATATTTATCCATATTGATGGTGGTAATATCATAGGTTTCATCTTTCTGACACCCCGGGAAAACCAGGGCAAGAGACAAAAGAGCAATTAATATGGGAAATCTTTTTTTCATGTGTTTTATAAATCCTTCCAAAAATCGGCTGTGCCTTTTTTCACAACTAAATATTATAACATAAATGTCTTTAATGCACCATATAAATAGCTTGTTATTTATCTGTTATTTGTCCTGCTGTGTCTTACTGTTTCCCCAAAACCACCTGCGGTTTTCAATGTATCAGATATTTAAAAATCAATTCCACGACCAATACTGCCCCGCAGGATAAAAGAGCCACCGTAATCAGACTTCCGTTAAACCAGGCAACTATAATTCCGACCAGTAAGCCTGCAAGACCGGAGAAAAAGTTTCCGGTAGAAGAAAGAATCGAAGGAACCGTCATTACCGCCAGTACCGTAACCGGTATATATCCGAGGAAGGATTTGAAAAATACATTCTTCACTTCCTTACGCATGCAGACAAAAGGAACAGCACGAATTAAATAGGTTACTATCACCATTGTTGCAAGATAAGCAAAGAAGGATCCAAGGCTCATGTCTCCACCTCCTTCATCGGAAAGAACGCAGCACCGATTATGGATGCAACTACGGAACAGATGATGATTGCAAATCCCTCAGATATGCGGTTTAATCCCGGTGCATAGGTCATGGCGAATTTCATGGCCACCGCCAGTAATACAATAATCGTCACTTTCACGGATTTCTTCATCTGTGGAACGACAATTGCAATAAACATTCCGTATAAGGCTACGGAAAGCGCATTTGCAAGAATGGAAGGAAGAAATGCTCCGAGCATGGCTCCGAGCAGAGTTCCCAGTGTCCACCCGACATACGGCAGTGTAATCAGTCCGAGAAAATATTTTATTCCGTATTTTTCTTCCTGCCCTACTGCCACGGCATAGATTTCATCCGTATGGAATGTGGCAAAAATCATTCTCACCGGAGTCGTGAATTCCTGATTCACCTTTTGCGTCAAAGACAGCGACATCAAGGCATAACGGGAATTTATGACCAGCTGGGTCAAAGTCATTTCAATTAACGTTCCGGCACTGAGCATAACCGTAATACCCGCAAACTGCCCGGCCGATGTCAGATTCGTCATTGAAATTAAGACGGCCTGCCAGATTGGCAGGCCGCTGTTTACAGCCATTATTCCAAATGTCACGGATACGGACAGATAGCCGAGTCCGATCGGAATTCCGTCCGCTAATCCACGTTTAAATTCTTTCATATTACCTTCTTAGTGATGGAACAGTCTCATTCCTGTGAATGCCATGGCCATTCCGTATTTATTTGCGGTCTCGATTACCTGATCGTCACGAACGGATCCGCCCGGTTCTGCGATATATTTTACACCGCTCTTCTTTGCACGCTCTATGTTATCACCGAAGGGGAAGAATGCATCGGAACCGAGTGCAACATCTTCCATGGTATCAAGCCATGCTCTCTTTTCTTCTCTGGTGAATACTTCGGGTTTTACCTTGAAGATATTCTGCCAGGTGCCTTCCGCAAGTACATCTTCATATTCCTCGCCGATGTAAACATCGATTGCATTGTCTCTGTCCGCACGGCCGATACCGTCTACAAACTGAAGACCGAGTACCTTCGGGGACTGACGAAGCATCCAGTTGTCTGCCTTGGAACCCGCAAGACGTGTGCAGTGAATTCTGGACTGCTGTCCGGCACCGATACCGATTGCCTGACCTCCCTTTGCATAGCAAACCGAATTGGACTGCGTGTATTTTAAGGTAATCAAAGAAATGATTAAGTCAATCTGCGCAAGCTCGGGAATGTCTTTATTCTCTGTTACGATATTGGAAAGAAGGTCTTTATCAATCTTAAACTCGTTTCTTCCCTGCTCAAAAGTAATTCCGTAAACATCCTTATGCTCTAAAGGCGCCGGCATGTAATCTTCATCAATCTTAATTACATTGTACTTTCCGCCCTTCTTGGAGGAAAGGATTTCTAAAGCTTCCGGTTCATATCCGGGAGCAATGACGCCGTCGGATACTTCTCGTTTGATAATCTTTGCGGTAGAAACATCGCAGACATCGGATAATGCAATAAAATCGCCGAAGGAAGACATTCTGTCTGCGCCTCTGGCTCTTGCATAAGCACAGGCCAACGGAGAAAGCTCGCCCAAATCATCCACCCAGTAGATTTTAGCAAGGGTATCCGTTAAAGGAAGACCTACTGCCGCACCCGCAGGGGATACATGCTTAAAGGACGTTGCTGCGGGAAGTCCCGTCGCTTTCTTAAGTTCCTTTACAAGCTGCCAGCCGTTGAATGCATCCATAAAGTTGATATAACCCGGCTTTCCGCAAAGTACTTCGATGGGAAGCTCTCTTCCGTCATTTACAAAAATTTTGGAAGGCTTCTGATTGGGGTTACAGCCGTATTTTAATTCTAATTCTTTCATAGCGGTTCCTTTCT
>CADANR010000116.1 GCA_902789265.1 uncultured Lachnospiraceae bacterium
GTGTTGATGTTAATCTTGGAAACGCCGAGGGTAACTGCCTTCTTGGTCTGCTCGAAAGGAATTCCGGAACCACCGTGAAGAACTAACGGCTTTCCTCCGGTAGCATTCTTGATTTCCTCAAGACGCTCGAAGTTAAGTCCTGCCCAGTTCTCAGGATATTTACCGTGAATGTTTCCGATACCTGCTGCAAGGAAATCTACGCCGAGATCTGCAATCAGTTTGCACTCTGCAGGATCTGCAAGCTCGCCGTTACTGGTAACGCCGTCTTCGGTACCGCCGATTCCGCCTACTTCACACTCTACGGAAACACCCTTTGCATGTGCAAGAGCGATGATTTCTTTGGATTTTTCAATGTTCTCTTCGATCGGATAGTGGGATCCATCGAACATAACGGAAGAGTAACCTGCTTCGATGCAAGCCTTTGCTCCTTCGTAAGTACCATGGTCAAGATGAAGAGCTACCGGAACGGTAATTCCCATGGAATCGATTAAATCGTTAACCATGTCTACAACCATCTTGTATCCACCCATGTACTTTGCAGCGCCTTCGGAAGTCTGGATGATAACCGGTGTGTTGGTCTCCTGAACTGCCTTAAGGATGCACTGTGTCCACTCAAGGTTGTTGGTGTTGAAAGCCGGGATTGCATAGTGGCCTTCTTTTGCTTTGTTGATCATTTCTGTAGCAGAAACTAATGCCATAACATATACCTCCATATATAATTTATTTGATAACAGTACTTCTTACCAAACCTGATAACAGTTGATAAAAACCTGTCAATCTCGCAAGTACGATTATATCCTATTTCCAAGGAATTGAAAAGGGGCAAAAAGATTTTCTGTATGGCAAAAAAGTGATATACTCTTGTCTTGTAGGAGAATTTTTAATTACAAAAAAGGAGAATAGTTATGGAATCAAATCAGGCTCAACCAAAGGGAAAGCCGCGTAAAAATTTTTCCGGTCTCATCATCGGAATACTCCTCGGTCTTTTCCTGCTCATTGTTTTGCTCAGATGCTTTTATTCGGTGGACGAGCAGCACAATGCCGTAGTTACGCAGTTCGGCAAAATCGTTAAAGTAAATACTGCGGGATTTTACGTAAAGGCTCCGTGGCAGAAGGTCAAAAAAGTTGATATGACCACGCACGGTACCGGAATCGGTTATGTGGTTTCCTCGACCGGCCAGAACCTTGTGGACAAGGACAACGGAATCATGATTACGTCGGATTTTAATCTTTTAAACATCGATTTCTACCTGGAATACCGCGTTTCCGATCCGATTGCATATCTTTACAATGCGGAGGATCCGGAAGGGGAGCTTTCCAATATCGCCCTTGCAAACATCAGAACCGTGGTTTCAAACTATACGGTTGACGAGGCGATGACCACCGGAAAGAGCCAGATTCAGGCGGATGTAAAGGAAGCCATGATTACGGAACTGAATTCCCGTCAGGTCGGACTCACCGTTGTCAATATCACAATCCAGGATTCCGAACCGCCGACACCTGAAATCATCGCGGCATTCAAGGCGGTTGAAACTGCAAAGCAGGGTGCCGACACCGCAATGAACAATGCGCACCAGTACGAAAACCAGAAAATCCCCGAGGCGGAAGCAAATGCCGATAAAATCGTGCAGCAGGCGCAGGCGAAAAAAGAAGCCCGCATCGCCGAAGCGGAAGGACAGGTTGCCAGATTCAACGAAACCTATGCGGAATATGAGAAATACCCTCTCATCACCAAACGGCGTATGTTCTTCGAAAAAATGGAAGAGGTACTGCCCGGCATGAAAGTCATCATCACCGACGGCAAGACCGAAACACTGCTGCCGTTAGATCAGTTTAATTAGGAAAGGAGGAAAACAAAATGAGTAAAACTGCGAAGAAAACAACCGTCACAATTGTCGTTTGCGTGGTAGTAATAATCGGACTCTGGATTTTCCTCGGTTCCACACTTTATACGGTACGCGTAAATGAATCCGCAATTATCATAAGACTCGGCCGCATTCAGGCAATTGAATCGGATCCCGGTCTTCATATGCATGCTCCGTTTATCGAGAGCGTAACTTCCATCTATACCGGCGACATTCTTTATGATATTCCCGTATCCGATGTCATCACTTCGGACAAGAAATCCATGATTGCCGACAACTACGTCATCTGGTCCATCGAGAATCCGACCAAGTATTACCAGACGCTCGGTGCAGTCAGAGGACGTGCGGAAGAACGTATTGAGGCAGCTGTTTACAACGCAACCAAAAATACCATCTCTTCCATGACACAGGATGAAATCATAGCTGCCCGCGGTACCACCTTAACCGATATGATTACCAAGGCTTCCAACTCCGATATTTCCCAATACGGTATCATGATTGAACTTGCCGAGATTAAGGCACTGGATTTACCGGACGATAACAAGGAAGCGGTTTATGAGCGTATGATTTCCGAACGTAACAATATCGCTGCAAGCTACACCGCAAAGGGACAGGCGGAAGCACAGAAAATCAAGAACGAAACCGATAAGAAGGTCTCCATTCTGACCGCAAATGCGGAAAAGGACGCAGCCAAAATCGAAGCCGAAGGTGAAGCGGAATACATGAGAATTCTCTCCGGTGCTTACAATGATGAAGGAAAGGCTGAATTTTACAATTACCTCCGCGGTCTGGATTCCTTAGATTCGATGGTCGGTGATAACAAGACGCTGATTCTCGACAAGAATTCGGAGTATGCGAAGATTCTGTACGGGACGCCGGAATAAAAAAATGTCGCCATTAGTGCGAGCCAATACAAATTTGGAATAGTATACATATACAAAAAGTCGCCTTACGGCGACTTTTTAATATGGCGTAAAGCCATCTGATATACAGTACATATTCCAGTAGTCTCTGAGCTCTCCCTCATAGACAAGCTTCAGATTCGGATTGTTTCTAAAATCATTCGGACGAACCGCACGGTAACTTTTCTCCGTGAAACTCACACCGATATGCTGGAGGACCAGTCCCACAAACTGCGAACAGTAATAGCTGTTCGGAATGGCGGGATACCGGTTAAATCTCGCAAGCACCAGTCCCGGCGTATTGTAGCTTAAATACTTTCTCCGGTTCCAAAGACGCTTTAAATACTCTTTCGCTTCTTTGTACTGCTCTTCCGTCACATCCACTTCGTAAATCGCACAGAGCGTATGTTCATAAAGGCGGTACACATTACGGTCCGGTACTTCATGCACAAGTCCCGCAAAAATCATCGTCCACTTAATCAGTCTTCCGAAACTGTACATCTCGTGAAGTTCCCGGTCCAGTGAAATCGAGCAGTGTGAATACGGTTCCTTCGTGCTGAAACGGATTGCCCGTGAAAGCGGCGTTCCGGTCATGGAAAGCATTACATAGAGATGACGGTTTTTCACGTCGCCTAATGAAATGTTGCCGGGGTTCACTGTTTCCTTCATTTCAAAAGTACTGTTGGATGTTTTCACATCCTCCATTATTTCAAAGGAATTATCGGATGGGTTTACCGCTTCAATATTATTGTTTAATCGAATGATGGCATTGCTGTCCACCTGCATATCCCCCAAAAATACAAGAATTCTTGCTTACATGAAATACATAAAGTGACTTTAATTTTTCACTAAAAATTACTCTTCCGGGAAGGTTGCAAACATTTCCTCAAAGGTCTGGCGCCTGCGGATGAGCTTTGCCTTTCCTTCTTTCGTAATTAAAACCTCTGCCGAAAGGAGTCTTGAATTGTAATTCGAACTCATGGAAAAACCGTATGCACCCGCGTCAAGCACGCAAACGAGATCGCCTCTTTGGATTTTCGGAAGGTTTCTTCCCTTGCAGAGAAGATCGCCGGATTCACAGATATTTCCGGTTACGTATACCTCCTCATGCTCGCCTTCGGTTACGGCTTTGCCGTCACGCAGGATTTCGATATCATGCCACGAATCGTAAAGAGTCGGTCTTGCAAGTACGTTCATGCCGATATCGGTGCCGGCATATTTGTTTCCGTAGTTCTGTTTTGTCGCATGCACGCGGCCTAAAATCACACCGCCCTCCGCAACGCAGTAACGTCCGGGTTCGCTTTTGAAAAGCGGAATATTGTCCGGATGTCTTTCTGCATAAGCATCGAGAAGAGCCGTGAAGCGCTCCGAGAAGCTCTCCATATCGAAGGCTGCTTCGTCATCCAGCTTGTGATACGGAATTCCGTAACCGCCGCCGAAATCGATGTATTCGAGTTCATCAAATTTCTCCGCAATGCGAAGGAAATTCTCTACCGCATCCAGGAACGGCTGCGGATCAAGATACTGGCTTCCGACATGCTGGTTGATCTCCGCAATGTGGAGATTATATTTTTTCGCGATATCAAAAATCGCGTCTACGTCTGATTCCTCAATTCCGAATTTGGTCTTTTTGCCGGCGGTAACCACCTTCTCGTGATGACCTGCGCCGACACCGGGATTGATTCTGACCGAGCATTTTCCACCCGGATTCAGTGTCCCGAAAAGTTCCAGCTGCTCAAGGCTGTCAAGGCTCGTCATAATATCGTGATCAATTGCAAACTGCAGCTCCTCTTCGGAAACATTGTTTGGCACGAAGAAAATTCTGTCCGACGGAAATCCTGCTTTTAAAAGGAGTGTCATCTCTCCGACTGACATTGCATCCGCATTTAAGCCCTCTTCCAGTGCCATCTTCAGAATACTTAAATTGCTGTTCGCCTTCATGGAGAAATTTGCACGGTACGGGTACTTCGTAATGACTCCCGCCACAGCTTTCATGTGCGCTCTTAAATTTTCCTCATTATAAACGTAAAGCGGTGTGCCGTACTGTTTTGCCAGCGCCTCAGGGTTTTCGGTTCCGAAAAAGTTACTCTGTTCTACAAATGATTTCATATCTTTTACCTCTTACACTTCTGCGTCGCCAGAGGGACTGTCCCCATGGTGACATTTCAAACATTACAAAAATAACATTTTTGCCTCTGTTCGTCAATTTTTTAATTAATCCCTACCGTACGATCCACCGGCACCGAGAATGCGATGCCCTGTCCGTCGGTGTCCAAGCCCGCCGCTTCATGCACCGCTGTCATCACGGCATCCTTAATCTCGTTTTTTACGATAATCATGATGATATCCTTATCCGGCTGGACCACAATCTGGAAAATCTTCTCCGCTTCCCCGCTTGCCGTCCCACGCCCGTGGATTACGGTTCCGCCCCTGGCTCCGGCCGACCTTGCCGCATCCATCACCACTTCCGTATATCCCGCATTTACAATGCACACAACCATCTGGTATTCCGAATTCTTCATATTCTCTCTGCTCCGTCGTTGCCCCCTCGTGCAACCCTGTATCCTTTTCCGACTCCGATTTTTCTCTATGGTTTTCTCTCTGCTGTTTCCCTACTCGCCCGGCATTCGTACCATTCCGGCTTCGTTACTTAAAAATGCAAACGCCGTCGCGCCCATGATGCTGCTTAAGGGAACCGAAATCGAAACCCCTTTTCCCCCTTTGACGTTGGCAAATTTTTCTTCCAAAACCGCTTCGATTTCGTCCAGCCTGTCCTCCCGGACCATACTGAAAATCACTGCCTTCTCGTTATCCGCGATCCCCAGAAAATCCATCATTTTCCGTTCAGCCGTGCCCGTTGCATTTGCAACAACCTGAAGGTTGATATCATAGGAATGCAGCAAATCCGCATAGAATTCTGCTTTGCGCCGGTCCACGATTGTGATTAACATCTCAAGTCGGATCGGAGCATATGTTTTTTCTTCTTTTCCCATTATGCATCCTCCCAGTTGAAATAAATAATCTGCTCTTTCTCCGCGGAAAGAATCCGGCGCATCGCGATTTTCTTTCTCGCCTTCTTCGCAACAACCGCCCGGAATCCCAAAAGCTGAATTGCGATAAGCGGTGT
>CADANR010000117.1 GCA_902789265.1 uncultured Lachnospiraceae bacterium
CTGCTCCTTCCGTAATCTGACTTACCGCACCGGTATACTGTTTTACTCCGTTGGCATATGCTTCAAGCCCTTCCAGCGAATCCTTCGCATCGTTTATTCCCGATGCATCCATTCCCGCTTTGGAAAGCTGATCTGCCAGTCCGGAAAGAACATCGGAATAATTTTCCGTATTTAAGGATATACCGGGCATTCCCATTGCCGTAAGCTGCTCATTGATTTCATTCTGCGTTGATGTTAAAAGAGCTTGAAAAATCTGTTCCGCGCCACCTTCAATTTGCGCGTTATTTTTATTTAATTCCTTAAGTGCATCCCTTAGATTTGCCGTACCGTTATTTAAACTCCAAAGCCCTCCGTTTAATGCATTGCTTCCGCTTTCCAACGCATTTGCACCATCTTCGAGTTTGGTAACGCCATCCGTTAACTCATCTACTCCGTCACGAAACTCTTTGGTACCGTTCTTTAATTCCTTCGTTCCGTCATAGAGTTCCACGCTTCCGTCATAGAGCTCCACACTTCCGTCATAAAGCTCCTCCATGCCGTCCGCAAGTTCTTTGGTTCCGTCTTTTAACTCATCGACGCCGTCTGCAAGCTCTTTTACACCATCAACCAGATCATTGATGCCGTCCGTGATTTCGTCTTTCTTTCCGTAGGTATCGCTGAGCATTTCCTGATAATAAGGATCTTCCACTTTTTTATAATCAAAATCAAAGTCCTTTACCATCTCCTTGAATTCCGTAGCAGTATGATTGCCAAGCAAAAATGCATACGTCAGTTCTTCGCTTCCGCCGCCGGTTTTCTTTAATTCTTCATACCCTTCTTTGGTAAGAAACCCGATTCCGAAGGTTGATGAATCGATGATGGTATCCGACAGTTTCCGATAAGGTGCATCATAGTCCACACTGCTTCCGATACCGGTTATCTTATACTCTTTCTCTCCGATTTGAATCGTACCGCCGACGGAATAATTATTCTCTGCCGCAAAGCGTTTTTCCAAAACAATTTCATCGTTTGTTTCAGCAAGTTTTCCGGTATCCAAAGCTACTTTATCAATCTTTTCACGATTTGCAAAAATACGTATTATGGAACCGTTCTCCAATGTATATTCAAAATTAAAATGCGGCTCTATCGTAATGCCTGCATCTTCAATCTCTTTTATCTGTTCCTCGGTAAAAGGGGTAAATGTCGTAATCTGTCCGTCTTCCAGAACACTTTCCGCCTGGTTTCTTTCCGTTCCGCGAATCACACGTTCCGCTGCATCCACAATGGATATAATCAAAAACATACAGAATGTAATCAGCAAAAAAAGTGACAGATACCGGAACAGATTCGCCTTTAAATCTCTCGGATATCTTTTCATCAAAATCTTTCTCATTACAGATCCTCCAATTCTGCCGCAGGAACGCGAACTTCATTTTCATACTCTGTTTTTACCAAGCCGTCTTTTAAATAAATCACCTTGTGAACCATGTTTTTGATGGAATTATTATGTGTCACAATAATCATTGTGGTTTTGTATTTTTCATTAATCTCTTCCAGAAGGGCTAAAATATCACGGGATGTGTTTGAATCCAGTGCACCGGTCGGCTCATCGCATAAAAGAAGCTTCGGATTCTTAATCAGCGCTCTCGCAATCGCACAACGCTGCTGCTGTCCGCCGGAAAGCTGGGACGGAAATTTGTTCTGATGCTCGGTTAATCCAAGTACGTCAAGCAGTTCTTCCATACGAAGCGGATTCTCGGATAAGTATTCGCAAACCTGAATATTCTCCCTGACTGTCAGATTCGGGACCAGGTTATAAAACTGAAAAATAAAACCAAGCTTTGCTCTCCTGTATTCGGATAAAGTCTTATTTTTCATTCCGTAGATTTCGGTTCCGTCCACAATGATTGAACCAGAGTCCATGGTATCAAGTCCTCCGATACAGTTTAAAAGGGTTGACTTGCCGGAACCGGACGTGCCTTGAATTACGCACATCTGCCCTTTTTCCACACAGGTATTCACACCTTTTAAAACCTGTACATAACTGCCTCCTTCTCCGTAGCTTTTCTTGACATTCTTGATTTCCAGATACATTTTTCTCTCCTCCGATTCCACATAACAATGTTATGTATTTGTTATTTTAATTCCCGTTTCCGCATGAATAGTTCTGAAACTCACCCGGAAACGGGCTGATTTATTACATGTGCTTTTCTCTTACTTTTGTTTTTTTCCTGTCTTTGTTTTTTCCGTTTTATTCTTTGAATCATTCGTCTGAGAATTTGTTCCTGTCACTAGAAGTGATGTCCATCCCTGAACAATGAAGTTTAAAATAAATCGCATTTTCACTTTCGCTTTTTCCAGGTCAGGCTCATGCGTTACGACATGAACAAAGGAATCAACGATGGTATGTGCAATCCAGTGACTCATAAACGGATCCGGATTAAACAGTTTTGATGACTTCATCAGTTCTGTTGAAGATGACTCGGTAAGCTTTACGAATTCATCAATCAAAGCTTCATACTCTCCTTCTTTGGAACCCGAAAGAATCAGCATAAAGCTGTCATAGTTACGATAAATACACTCAATGAACATATCCGCTTCGCTCGAATGATCTTCAAACATTTGATTAATATCAGTGATGGATTCCATTGCTTCTTTATCTTCTGCAATGTGCTTAATAATCAGATTCTTTAATTCGTTCTTGGCACTTCCCGTAATCTCTTCGTACAAATCTTCTTTGTTCTCAAAGAAAAAATATAAAGCACCCGTAGTCATTCCGGCCTTGGAACAGATGTTTCGAAGGGATGCTTTATTATATCCCTTTTCCATGAACTCCTCTTTTGCCGCCTGAATCAGTAATTCTCTTTTTTCGTAATCGACATTTTCTTTCATGTGAATTCCCTTTTGATACATGGGGACGGGGAAATAGTATCATTTTTCAGTTCCCTTTAATCCCATCCCAAAATAATAACGTTGTTACGTAACAGTGTTACATAACAACGTTATTAAATCATATACTTATTTGTTTGTCAACCTTCCGTTTTAAAAACAAGTTATTTTTCGTATTAATGAATAAAAGATGTCGTTTGATTTGGTCATCAAAGCCACCATATTCTTAATATGTCCCGAAAGAAAAAATAATGGTATCTTTCCCGTTAAATCGTATATCCTCGTCATGTCCCAATTTGAAAACATCCTGATTAAATGCTTTCGATACGTACCATTCACCACCCCACGTCACACTTTTATTAACCTCTCCCAAATCCGGAAGTGCGGAGGTATCCTTTTCCCATTCGTAATCTTGCATCAATCTCTCAGCTTCCATATCCGAAATAAAAATAGCACCATGATATATCGGATCAGTCGGTCCCATAGAACCGATTTCCATTTTCCCCATGTACTCCGAAGGGTAAACAGTCTCATACTCGGACCGTGTGATATTCAGGTTATCAAAATACTTGTCTGTAACTTTTGTATCTGTATGATAATCCGACTTCAAAACCGTATGTGTTTTCAGATTACACCCCGCTATAATAATCGATATCATGAGTAATATTGTCACAATCTGAATTATTCTTTTGTTTCTGAAATTCATCATTTTTTTCCTATCGTTTTAGCCATTTAATTCCCAGATTTGCTTAAGCGTTACTTTAGGAGGCTGTGATTTCCCATTATCAAAAAATCCGTAGTATTTTTTTATCATATGTGCCTTTCAATGGTTTATAATTCCAGCTTGGCAATTTGTTGCTCTAATTGATTCTGATAAATTAAATTTTCTCTATAGCGTATTTTACACCTAATGCATTAAGTTTCTCTCGCATCTTCCGGACCTTTGCATCGGGGAATCTTCTTCCAATGCAGTTTTCTATCATTACAACATTTGCACCGGTCTTTACCGCTCCTTTTGCAGTTGCCCCCACACAGCCGCATTCATCCAGTCCGCAAATGGCAACTTCTTTGTAACCCTGATTATTCATATGCTCCCGAAACGTTTTTGCAGTATAGGTATCGGAATGATTTTTCTCAAAAATCAAATCGGAAACAATTGTTAAACCCGGATACAATTCAGCACCTTCGGTTCCTTCTATCGAAAAACCGACACCCCACATAATTTTCGGCAGTATATGCTTAATATATATAATGTCGTAGCCGTTCTCCTTATACGTAGCAACCAATTTGTTTACATCATCTACGAGCTTATCCGTATCATACGTAAACATCGGTTTTCTTTTATCCCACAGATAATCATTCTGCATATCAATTACAAGCAATGCTTTTTTATCTGACATTTTAATACCCCTGTTCCTTTACTATTCGGTTGATTTCTTCTTCCGGATGGACCAAATATCAGATCAACCATGTGTTTCAGGATTTCAATCAATCCACCATTCCGGAGTCAGTTCTCCGAGTTTCTTGACCAGTCCCTTTGAATAATCAGTCATAATGTCTATATCCTTATATTTTCCGGGCATTAACTGAACCATTAATTCTCTGCAAGCACCACACGGTGTGCCTTTCCCCTCATTTGGTGGAATACAGAGAACTCTGTCAATTTATGGAAAGCAATTGGTTATAATTGATACTCCAGTATCTCACAGTTCTTTATGCCAAAAGATGCATATTCTTCGTTTGTCATTTCATAAAAATACGACTGAATCACTCTTGCAATTCCGTTATGCGCTACAAGAATATAATCTCCATCCTTTTCCTTTAGTTCATCTAAAAGACCGTATACACGATGAGCCAGTTGAAACATTGACTCTCCACCTTCATATCTGTTTAAAAACTGTTTCTTTGCCTCGTGAAATTCTGCCCCGTTTCGAGGGGTGGATTCATATTTACCAAAGCATTGTTCATATAATCTTTTTTCCTCTTTCATCGGTATTCCGGTTATTTCGGAAATATGCAATGCAGTATCTTTTGCCCTGGATAACGGAGAATACAAAATCATATCGGCTTTAATTCCCATACCCCTAAACTTTTCAGCCATTTCAATAGCCTGTTGGTGACCGCGCTCGGTTAATGGACTGTCTGTAGCACCGCATATTTTATTTTCTACATTCCACACAGTTTCACCATGTCTGACGAACCAAATCATTTCTTCTCCTTTTTCTTTATGAATATTCTTCCGTTTCATCAGCTGAGTTAATATATCTTATATCCATTCCTTAAATATCTTTACCTTCCTTAAACACCTTTATCATCTCATTTGTCAGGCTCAGATTATTAGGCTGTAATACGATATCTTCCCGTCTCACCCATTCAGCGTATTTCAACTCACTTTCATCCATATGGATATCTCCGTCTCCATCTGCCTCGCAAAAGAACCCAACCAGAATATCCTGTGCCATTCCCCACGGCTGTGACTTGTAATATCTGATGTTTTTTACCTTTACACCGGTCTCTTCCATTACCTCCCGGGCAACGGTTTCCTCAAGAGTTTCCCCAAACTCTGTAAATCCTGCAACAAGTGCATTGTGTGCATATCCCTTACGGTATCTTGTAATCAGGATTTTTTCTCCTTTTATAACTCCGACAATGACCGCAGGATTAATTCTCGGATAGACCACATTTTCACACGATGGGCATACAAGCGAACGCTCTTTTTTTCCCGGTTCCAGTCTGTCGGCGCATTTTCCACAGAAGCGATTATCTGTATACCATTTCCACAGATGATAAGCAGAAAAAACTGCAAACAGTTCTTTACCGGAACATCTGTCCCGAAGCTCTCTAACAGAATAGTATCCATACTCCGGATTTAAAAAACTCACTTCACCA
>CADANR010000118.1 GCA_902789265.1 uncultured Lachnospiraceae bacterium
CCTTCCATTGTGGACGTCATCATTGAAGTAGTTAAGACAATCATTGTATTATTTATCTTTATCATTAACGTTGCATGCCCGCCAATCGGTTATGCAATCAATATTATTATTCTGATTATCTGCTGTCTGCTTTTCAAAGCATGCTACAGCGCGGCACAGTATTTAAGAAGGGTATATATCAGCCCGTTCTTTGCAGGTATTTTCGGATACAAGGAAGATTATCCGCTTGTGAAAAAACGTATCCCTTCACGTGTTAAAAAGGTATTCGGTAACCGGCTGGATGAGATTAAATTGATTATTCCGGTTTATGCCGTAAAGAAACCGAGAAAATGGGATCTGAAACTGAAATTATATGAGCGTGTATGGTTTGTAACAATCGGAGAGGAAAGTGGACTCATTTTCCGTAAATATAACGGACAGAAGAATGCATTCTATAAGCTTGAATCCACGGAAGAGAATCCGATCTTCTTAAGAAAAGGTTTCCGTTTCTTTGAACTTTATAATTTCCGGAAACCGGCAAATAAAGACAAGAAGCAGATTATCAAAATTAAAGACATGGATTTCGTATTTTCCAGAGAATACAGATACCGCTTTGATGAAATCATAGCATTGACCGGTCTCGTAAACGTAAACGAAGAGAAAATAAATAAACGCGAGAAGCGTAAGAGCGAATTAAAGGAATGGTGGAGTGGTTTATTCTACCATGATGAACCGGTTCCCGAACCTGTGAAAGTACCGGTTGAAGAAACTTTGGAAAACGCAGAATAACTATTCGGGAAAATCCTGAGAATACGTCATGGTATTTGATGAATCAACAAAAATGGCATGGGCTTTGAAGTCATGATTTGACAAAAAGTCCATGCCTTCTTTTTGCCCTAAAAGCATCAGCGTTGTACTTAAGGCATCCGCGGTTTCGGAGTTATTACATAAAACACTTACCTGATTTAAGCCGGAATTAACCGGGTAGCCGGTTTTCGGATTCAGGATATGATGATAGAAGTTTCCGTCGTATTCGTAGCATCTTTCATAGATGCCGGATGTAACGAAAGAGGTATCGCGAAGCGGGAGGGAAGTTAAGGTTTCATCGGTTGTTGTAAAAGGTTTCTTAACACCGATGATATAATCATCGCCGTCAGGCTTGCATCCGATTAACTGAATGTTCCCGCCTAAGTTGATCAGTGCGCTTTTTACACCCTGCGAGACTAAATATTCTTTTAGTTTGTCGGCAATATATCCTTTGGCAATGAAGCCTAAGTCGATTGAGGCATTCGGATCGGAAAGAGTAATTTCATTTCCGTTTACGGAAAGATTCTTATAATCCACATGCTTTAAGGCTTCTGTAATTTCAGAATCGGAGGGCGGTATTTTATCCGTTTTATCTGATGTGAAATCCCAAAGATCCATTAATGGCGCAACGGTTATATCCACCGCGCCGTCAGTCAATTCCGAGAAGGACAGGGCATCATTAATTAAAGCTGCGGTTTCATCCGATACTATAACGCTTTCTCCGTTTGCATGATTGATTTTATAAATATCACTTCCTTCCACGGTTCTTGAAAGCAGGGATTCGTATTTGCGGCACATTGCTTCACACTGCGGGAAATAAGCTGCATCCGTTTCGCTGTAAAAGGTTATGGTGATATAGGTATTAAAAAAGAATGACGATTTGGTTACGGGGGTGCTTGCAGGTGTGCAGGCAGACAAAGTAAACGCAGAAAAAAGAGAATAGGAAATCAGTAAAACAGCACAAAAAAGAGCAGAGCATTTTACCGTGTTTTTCTTTGCTCTGTTTTGGTTATTAGATTGAATCGTTATGTAATTTGCTTTATTTTTCAATTCTGACATTTTTCCGTAAATTAATTTTTCTTAAAAAAATCTGAAAAATAAGAATGAACAATTTAAAAATGAACGTTATTATTTTATCATACTTCTCCCCAAAAATCTTGTGAAGATAATGATTCTGTGGTAAAATATTTGCGCTATATATAGTATTATAAGATATTCGTATATATAAGTTTTTTATGAATCGAGGTTTTATTTCATGGAATTGGATGTCAGATACAGAAGTACAAGAGACAACGGTAAAATTCTGAAAGCGTCACAGGCGATTATTCAGGGACTCAGTGAAGACGGTGGTCTGTTTGTTCCGGATATTTTTCCGAAACTTGAAGTGAAATTGGAACAGCTTGCACTCATGGATTATAAAGAAGTTGCTTATGAAGTTATGAAACTGTTCTTTACGGACTTTACCGAGGAAGAACTGAAATACTGCATTGAACGTGCTTATGATTCGAAATTCGATACAGAAGAAATTGCACCGTTATCCTATGTGGATGATACCTATTACATGGAACTTTTCCATGGAAAAACGATAGCATTTAAGGATATGGCATTATCCATCCTGCCTTATTTAATGACAACTTCCGCAAAGAAGAATGATGTAAAAGAAAAAATTATTATTCTTACGGCAACAAGCGGAGATACCGGAAAGGCAGCACTTGCAGGATTCGCTGATGTGGAAGGATGCGGAATTGTAGTGTTCTATCCGAAGGGCGGCGTATCCAATATCCAGGAACTTCAGATGGTTACGCAAAAGGGTGCTAACGTAAAGGTTGTGGGCATTAACGGAAACTTTGATGATGCACAGACCGGTGTGAAGAAGATATTCTCTGATGAAGAGTTTAAAGCAGAATTAAAACAGATGGGATATCGATTCTCCAGCGCAAATTCCATTAATATCGGACGTTTGATTCCCCAGGTTGCATATTATGTATATGCATATTCAAGACTTGTTAAAGAAGGTAAAATTGCTGCCGGAGATCCGATTAACTTCACGGTTCCGACCGGTAACTTCGGTAATATTTTAGCCGGTTTTTATGCAAAGAAGATTGGTATTCCGGTACATAAATTAATCTGTGCATCCAATGAAAACAAGGTACTTTACGATTTCTTCGAAACAGGTGTTTATGATAAGAACAGAGATTTTATTCTGACAACATCACCTTCCATGGATATCCTGATTTCCAGCAATCTGGAACGTCTGATTTATGAGATTACCGGGGAGAATTCCGATGAGTGCAAGAAACTCATGCAATCTTTATCCGGTAAGGGAATGTATGAAATTGCTCCGGAAATGAAAGCGAAATGTAAAGACTTCGTGGGCGGATATGCTACGGAAGAAGAAGTATTGGAACGGATTCACGAAATTTACGATCGTACCGGTTATGTAATGGATACGCATACCGCAGTTGCAAGCTTTGTATACAAGATGTATGCACATGATACCGGCGATACAACCACAAATGTAGTTGTATCAACGGCATCTCCTTATAAATTTACAAGAAGTGTTATGGAGGCTTTGGAAGGAAAAACCGAAAAAGAAGACGATTTCGTTTTGATTGACAGATTGTCCGAGATGAGCGGTATGCCGATTCCGAAAGCCGTAGAGGAGATAAGAAATGCGGAAATTCTTCATCATACCGTATGCGAGAAGGACGGAATGAAAGAAGAAGTAAGGAAATTCCTTGAAAAACTATAATTCCCGGGGTGTTATGTATTGATGGAAAAACAGAAACATATATTAATTGTTGATGATGTAACTACAAATTTAAAAATGGCTGCGGATGTTTTGCAGGACACCTATCGTCTTTCCATGGCAAAATCCGGCATGCAGGCAATTGAATTCTTAAAAAAAGCGAAACCGGATTTAATCCTTTTGGATATTATAATGCCTGAAATGGACGGATATGAGACTTTGGAAGCCATCAAATCGAATCCGGAAACGGCATCTATTCCCGTTGTATTTCTTACGGTTGATAATCAGAGAAAGAGCGAAATCAAGGGGCTTAAAATGGGCGCCATGGATTTTATCCATAAGCCGTTTGAACCCGACGTAATGAAGAGCAGAATAGAGAAAATCTTAAAGATCGAAGGCTTGAGAAGAGATTTATCCATTTCCGCAAGAAAGGATGCGCTGACCAATCTCTGGAACAAGAAATATTTAGAAGACGATTTGAACAGATATTTGGAATCCAATACACAGGATGGTGTCTTTATCGTACTTGATATCGACAATTTCAAATGGATTAACGATACCTTCGGTCATATTGCAGGGGACAGCCTGCTTACCGAATTTGCGGATATCTTAGAGAACAGAATAGGACCCAGGGATATCTGTGCAAGAACCGAGGGAGATGAGTTTGTTGTATTCTTAAAAGGCGAGTATGCCATTGAGGAAGTGAAGGAATACTGTCAGGAACTTCTGGAAATATCTTCAAACGAATTAAAAGACCTTCTGGATGATAAGGCGAATGTTTCCGTTTCCATCGGCGTTTCTTTCTCACCCTATGACGGAATTGATTTTGCAACCCTTTATTCCAAAGCGGATAAGGCACTTTATTTTGTAAAGCAGAACGGCAAGAATTCTTTCCATCTTTTCAAGGAAAGAGGAAATGTCATGAAAGAAAATCCGAATGCCGTGAATTCCAAAGCGGATATGGACAGACTGGAGCGTATGATTGCGGAACGCGGTTTTGAGGAAGGTGCTTTTCGTGTGGAATATGAAGGCTTTAAGCATATTTATCAGTTTGTTTCCAGATCCGTGGGACGTACGGATAATAATGTTTATATTCTTCTTTTAACCGTTAATCACGGCGAGTATTATAAAGTATCCAACGACGTAATGGATAATGCCATGAAGGAACTGGAGAGGGCGATTGTCGTTTCCGTGCGCCAGGGGGATGTTACCACCCGTTATTCTTCTTTCCAGTATGTCGTAATGCTGTTATGTTCGGATTATGAATCCGCCAAGTCGGTTGCGGACCGTATCGTCGGCACCTGGACGGAAATCAATGAAGTGGAAGCTTTGTATCTTGACTATAATCTGAAATGTGCCGACGGTAAGGACGGGCAGTAATGAACATCGTAGAAAAATTAAGAACGAATAAGGATTTACCGGACGAAGAATTACTTCATCTTTTAAACACTGACGCATATGATGATGCGCTTGCAAAAGCGGCGGATGAGGTCCGCCGAAGTGTTTATAAGGATGAAGTATTTTTGCGTGGACTGATTGAATTTACGAATTACTGCAGAAATAACTGTTATTATTGTGGGATTCGCGGCGGAAATCAGAATGCGGAAAGATACCGTTTAACCAAAGAAGAGATTCTGGAATGCTGCAGGGAAGGATACGGGCTCGGTTACCGAACCTTTGTGTTGCAGGGCGGTGAGGATTTAACCTATTCCGATGAGGATATCTGCGACATCGTAAAAAGTATTAAAGAGCTTTATCCCGAAGTTGCAGTAACATTATCCATCGGAGAAAGGGAAAAGGAGTCCTACCGGAAATTTAAGGAAGCGGGAGCGGACCGTTACCTGCTTCGTCATGAAACCGCAACGGATGAACACTACAGAATCCTTCATCCGGAGGAACTCTCGCTGGTTCACAGAAAACAATGCCTTTATGATTTAAAAGACCTTGGCTTTCAGGTAGGTGCCGGATTTATGGTAGGTTCACCCGGACAGACGGATCAATGCATTTTGGCAGATTTTCGGTTTTTGCAGGAATTAAAACCCGATATGATAGGGATCGGACCGTTTATTCCGCATAAGGATACGATTTTTAAGGATGAACCGGCAGGAAGCCTGGAACTGACATTAAGAATCTTAAGTATATTACGACTGATGTTCCCCTATGTACTTCTTCCTTCAACCACCGCACTCGGTACGATTTCCCCGAACGGA
>CADANR010000119.1 GCA_902789265.1 uncultured Lachnospiraceae bacterium
TATGTTGGAGCAATGCGAGAAATGATTTTAGTAGATTATTAATTTGGAACATGATATACTATAAAAGGTTCAAAACCGCATATTTACTGTATTTTTTCTAATTTGAAGAATGACCGCTTTTTGACCGAAAAAAGTTTGGTAAAAGGAAATAATACTGATAACGAGGATAGATATTGTGCTGATAAATAATATGACTAACTGCATATTGGAGAAACACAAGATACCAAGGGAACAATCCGTTTGAACGAATGCATCCGTCAGAAGGCTTACGCAAAGGAATTAAGCGCACTTTCGGAAAACAGATTCAACGACGGTGATCTGTTAGGTGGCGTAGCTCTGCGCATGCAAAGCTTTTTTGACCAGTCATTTGCGAAAGAAGCAGCCGCACCTGCAAATGCCAATAACAATATTACAGTCATTTGCGAAAGAAGCAGCCGCACCTGCAAATGCCAATAACAATATTAATAACAATCATCATATGAATCAGCCCGGAAGCGGAATGAATATCTAACAGGGGGATTATTATGGATTTTAAAGCAGTTGCAGAAGCATTTTCATCAATGGCGTGTATCGTTTCCGTTGAAAAAAAACTGACCGGCGACAAACGGGCATTTCGTATTGTTGCCGGGAACGATGCATATATTTATTCCATTGAACATCCGACTATGAATTTAAAGATGTTTCGCAATACGTTTGAACCGAATCTTGAGTATACCGATTATATGGTGCGCGATCTGAATTTTGAAGATTACTGTTATCGTTCGGCGATTGAAAAGAAATGTCTGCATTCTTACGTTTATACGGATGGCAGAAAGATTTGGTTTAATATGTCGTTTTTGCCGATTAATGCGGATGATGATGAACTCGGCTACTGCATTTATGTCATGGAAGTCAGTACGGAAGGCAATGTCGAAAATATGTCGGATATATCGGCTGATATTGCCACATCCGTTCTTGCTACCTGTATCCGGCTTCGCGGAACCAATGATTTTCGCGCAACCATTACCGATGTAATAAAAGGAATCCGCGACCTGTGTGATGCGGAGCATTGCTGTATTCTGGTCATGAAAGAGATGGAACGGGACTGTTATGTTCTGGGAGAGGCTTTGTCAAAAGATACCCCGCTTTTGCCGATGGATGTGTACGTGAATAGGGATTTCTACGATATCGCGGAATCCTGGATTGGTACCATAGCGGGAAGCAATTGTCTGATTGCGAAAGACGAACATGACATGCTGCTGATTAAAGAGCGCAATCCGATCTGGTATGAATCACTGACAAGTGCCGGTGCACACAATATCGTTCTTTTCCCGCTGAAGTCCGGAAACCAGCTGCTGGGCTTCATGTGGGCGATTAATTTTGATGTATCAAGAAGCATAAAAATAAAAGAAACACTGGAGGTTACGACTTTTATTCTGGGGTCGGAACTCGGCAATTACATGCTTTTGGACAGGCTTAAGATTTTAAGCTCCAAAGACATGCTGACCGGTGTTATGAACCGAAATGAAATGAACACTTATGTGGAAGAGTTGAGCAGAGGGAAAAAGCATGTCAATTCTTCCGTTGGTGTTCTTTTTATGGACATGAACGGGCTTAAGCGGATTAATGATTCACAGGGTCATCCGGCCGGAGATATTATGCTGAAAAATGCAGCGGAAGTACTCAGAAAGGCTTTTGACGAAACCGAAGTTTTCCGTGCCGGCGGAGATGAATTTGCCGTGATTAAACTTGATATTGAGGAAGAAGAACTGTTTGCCCGGCTGGAAAAGATTAAAGAATATTGCAAAGAGTATGAGGGGCTTTCCTTTGCCATCGGAGGATGCGTGGAAAAAGAATGCCGTAATGTACGCATAGCACTTCGTATCGCGGATGAACGGATGTATGAGGATAAAAGGCGTTTCTATAAAGAATATCTCGGTGAGTCAATATCGGATTGGGGCAGCCTTACCGATTTAAAGCTTGCAATAAAGGATGAAACCGAGAATACGGGATATAAAGAAACAGATTTGGATAGTCTGACAGGTCTGCTGAACATGAAAGCATTTCTCAAGGTTGCGGAGAAAGACCGTAAGAGCATGCATGAAAAAGGAATTGAAAGTGCAGTGGCATTCTTTAATCTGACCGGCATGAAATTCTTTAATACGAAATACGGTTTCTCCGAAGGAGATGTACTGATCAAACAAATGGCAGAGATTTTGAAAGACCGCTTCGGGAACGGAAGATGCAGCCGTTTCGGACAGGACCATTTTGCCGTGTTTACGGAAAGAAACGGGATTGAAAACAAGATAAAAGATGTTTTCAAGGAAATGAAAAGGGCAAATCACGGAAAAACGCTTTATGTAAGAGCCGGAATATATCCGGACTCGATGGGAATCGTGGAAAGTTCCATTGCCTGCGACCGGGCAAAATTCGCCTGCAAAGTGAACAGGGATGATAACAGTTCCTACTTCTGCTTTTTTGACAATGCCATGCTTGAAGCAGAGATTAACAGACAGTATGTAATTGACAATCTTGACCGTGCAATTACCGAAAACTGGATTACGGCATTCTACCAGCCGATTGTCCGCGTTACGAACAAAAGAGTATGCGATGAGGAGGCATTGGCCAGATGGATTGATCCGGAACGCGGAATGCTTTCGCCGGCGGATTTTATCCCCGTCCTCGAAGAGAGTAAATTAATCTACAAAGTAGATTTGAGAATGGTTGATATCATTCTTGAAAAGTTAAAAAAACAGAAACGGGAAGGACTTCATCTTGTTCCGAACTCTGTCAACCTTTCGAGAACGGATTTTGAAGTCTGTGATATTGTCGAGGAAATCACCAACCGGGTAGATGCGGCTGGAATCACGAGAGACCTGCTCACCATAGAGATTACGGAAAGTATTATCGGTGAGAATTTTGAATTTATGAAAACGCAGATTGAGCGTTTCCAGGAACTTGGTTTTCAGGTTTGGATGGATGATTTCGGAAGCGGATATTCTTCTTTGGATTTGTTGCAGGAAATCCATTTCGATGTAATCAAGTTTGATATGCGTTTTATGCGGCAGTTTAATCAGAAACCGGAATCGAGAGTCATTCTTACCGAGCTTATGAGAATGGCTGTAAGTCTGAACAGCGAGACGGTTGCCGAAGGTGTGGAAACTGCGGAACAGGCGGAATTCCTTGGCGAAATCGGATGTACGAAGCTTCAGGGTTATTATTTCTGCAAGCCGATTCCGATGGTAACGATTTTTGAAAGATATCAAAAGGGTATCCAGATCGGATTCGAGAATCCGGCGGAGATTGATTACAACAGAAAGGTAAGTTCGATCAGTCTCCATAATCTCGGTGCGGTTGTAAACGAAGATAATGCATCCGTAAGAGGATATTTCAATACACAGCCCATGCTCATTCTGGAATACGACGGAAAGAGTGTGAAGATTATAAGAGGGAACCAGTCCTATCGTCAGCTTGTCGAACTCCGTTCCGAAATAATCAAGGTGGGACAAACCATAGTTGTCCGTGATATTCAAAGCGAAATGGGACGGGCACTCTTAAAAGCAATCGATTCCTGCGAGGAAGAAGGACAGAAAGTATTCATTGATGAAACCATGGAGAACGGGGACACGATTCATGCAATTCTCCGAAGAATTATGGATAATCCGGTAACCGGGACAGCCGCCTTTGCAATGGCAATTGTAGGAATTACCGGGAAGGATGAGGACGGAAATTCTCTTCCTGAGTGGTAGAAAAAGATAACGGGACCACGGGGCTTACCCTCGTGGTCCTTTTTTTGTTGTCGCCATGAGGGCAAATTGTCAGCTGCGCTGACAACTTTAGTCCCTGTGGTCCCATGTCGCCAGAGGGACAGTCCCTCTGGTCCCTTTTCGCAGAATGTCGCCACAGGGACTGTCCCTGTGGTGACATTCGTGGTAGAATGAATACGCAAAAGTTTTTTAGTGGGGAGAAAACGGAATGAAAATAAAATGTGAATATTGCGGATCTATGTTTGATGATACGCTGGAAAACTGCCCGGCCTGCGGTGCACCGAACCAGAGTGTAAGACGCAGTACGGCAGATCAGCCGACTACCATCGAGGGTTTAAAAGAGTGGTACGAGTCCAAAGGACTTCCACCCGAGGATGTTACCAGATTTTTCATCGGAAAAGATATCCGTGAAGCAAAAGCATTCGGTATTTACAAGGATGAAAATTCAGGCAATTTCATCGTCTATAAGAACAAAGCAGACGGCACGCGTGCGGTCCGTTATGAGGGTACGGACGAGGCATATGCGGTAAACGAACTGCACACCAGACTGAAGCAGGAAATCCTGGAACAGAAAGCGCACAATATCGCGAACGGTTCTGCAAGCGGGAACACAGAAACATCAGGCGGGACACCGAACAGTAATCCGGCAGTCAGTCGCAAAAATAAAATTATTTTTAGAATAATTATAATTGCTCTCATAGTATTCTTTGCAGGTCCGTTTGTTACTGCACTCGGTTTTTTGGGTGTGGCAAAAGTAATTGAATACGTAACAACACCGGCGAACGGATATTATCAGAAAGATGGAAATGTATACTATCATTTTGATTTGTCGGACTGGGCTGTGTACAGTGAAGAGGAAGGCGAGTGGATCGGTGCCACAATCACTTCTTCAGATGATTTGTATCAGGAAAAGACAGCAAGTCCCTATTATTACGGTTCTACCTGGGATGCATCGCTGAATGTTCCCGATTTCCAACAAAGTCTTTACTATGACGATTATCAGAAAGGCTTTGAAAACAAAAAGGGATATTATAACGTCAATGACACGACTTACTATTATATGCCCTATTCCTATGGCGGGTGGTATTGCTATGACGACGACGTTTCCGACTGGTCTCCGGTTTCCAAAAACGATCTTCCTGCAGATTTAAAGCATTGCCAGACCGCACAGGATTTCTGGTATACACCGACATGGGATACAAGCGTGGGGAACCGCGACTTCGAGCAAACCTCATTCTATAAGGACTATGAGGCAGCCTCCGAAGCGGAAGCCAAATCAACCAGTGACAGCGACAGTGATTATTCCTGGAGTTCGACCGATAGCTGGGATTCCGGCGGAACGGACTGGGGAAGCGACTGGTAAGAATATTAAATATATATTGAGCATGTGCATTACAGAAAATGTAAGGGAGCAGTTCATTTTGAACTGCTCCCTTTTTGTCGATGATCGATATTTATTTAAGAAATTCGGTGCTTAAGATTATCGCGGTATCCACTGTTCATGTGCAGAACAGTTATCGTTTCTGTATACTTCATTTCCATTTACCTGGATCAGTACATCGGGTGTTCTGTTTCCGCCGGTAATTAATATCATGATATCTTTTGCCGGTGTATTTGCGTTGTTCCAAAACTCCTGACCGAACGGCCAGTCCGTTCCCCATGCTATATCGTAGCTGTATCCGAATATGATATAAGTAGCCGGAAGTGTGATTTCCTTATCTTCGTTGTAGCAAACATTTTTCCGATGGGAGATGCATTCCCAGGGACCTATCTGATAGGTACCGTCTTCGTTAACGCCTACGATTTTTCTTGCATATAATATGGAATCGTTTGCTACATATAATCCTCTGTGAGAAAATCTGATTTTTACCTGCTGGTTTTGAATTTCTTCAAAATGTTTAAGCGCCTGCTCGTATGTTCTGCGCGGTTTATGAAGACCACCGGGTGCCGCAAGTGATGTCATCGGAACAGCAAGTACCAAACAGAATGTTGTAAGAAATGCGATAACCTTTGTGATAATCTTCTTCATGATGAGCACCTCCTTTGTGGGTTATTTGTCTTTTGTTAAGTAAATAATACCACGGGAGTAGTCACAGAACTGTCACATTGTCGCCAGAGGGACTGTCCCCCTGGCGACAATTATGCTAAAATAGATTCATAAATAAATTCCTTTCGGTTGTAGTAGGCGGAAACCCACTACCCTCGGGCGGTGGGAGGAGCCTTATTGATTGCAGATATCGAACATATGTGCTATAATATACCCAGCAACAAGTTTTAAGAGAAAACCGTTTAGTGCGT
>CADANR010000120.1 GCA_902789265.1 uncultured Lachnospiraceae bacterium
CAAGTCCGGAATCATTGAGCGATCAATCGACGGACATATCCGGGCGTATATTCGAATTCCGGATGGATATCAATACAGTTCGGCAGAGTGACAGATTCCCGTTTGTAGAGATGATGCGATGGTAAATAATATCGGAAGATAATGCAGGTAAGGAGCAATATGTTATGGATTCAAAAAAATATTTTTCCATTGTATGCCTGGCTAGAAAAAAAGGGGATGCTAAGCAATATGTTTCGTGTTCGGAATACGGACTCGAGTTTTCGTGTACTCCCGCTTCAGCAGATGGTCTGAAAAACATATATCAGGTAACAATTACAAATACCGGTTCCGAAGACTTTAATGGTGTTATTCAGTTGAAGGTTCAGGTTCAGGCTGAAAATCCAAAGTTCTTCATGCCCGGATATATGTATGACCGAAACACTGCGGACATGCCTTCTTCCGGACGAAAAGCATTCCCCAGACTGAAAGCCGGCGCATCTGACATGCCGGAATCACCTTTCTTTATGACAAGAAGTGACAGGCTCGCAGAACCGCTCAGCCTGATTTATGATCATGGCACGGTAACGGGGATATCGGCAGCGCCTGTCATCAGCGGAAAGGATGGATCTTTTGAACAGTTCTGTGGATTTTCGTGTTGTTTAGAAGAAGATGGAGGTTCGTCCGTAGCTTATACGCTTGGATATGAAAATGCACCTTGGCTTTTTGTTCAGACTGCCACGGTACGTGATCGTGAGCCGCTTTCTGATAAAAATACATTCAAGCTCTCTGCAGGCGAACATTATACCTTTGATCTGACTGTATACTGCTATTCCGGAGAGGACGAGCGCGCGATATATCCTGCAATAGAAGATTGCTATTTTCGTTATCATGAATGTCCCAGATCGATTACCGGAATGAATGCTCCCAAAGCTCTCAAAATGCTTTGCTCGGCGATCCGTGACTACGCGTGGCTTGACGAGGAGAAGATTTATACCGGTTTTGTCTATGACAGAGCAGATGGCTTATCCTATAACCGGATCCCATCCATTTCCTGGACCAATGGTCTGGTAGTGGCTGTTCCGATGCTTATTTGGGCTAATCGTATCGGAGATGATGTCGCACGGAGTCAAAGCCTGACCTTTATAGAACAAACCGTAAAAAATTCTTATAATCCATCGTCCGGGCTCTTGTATGAAAGCATGGAAAACGGTCATCCTTCCGCACATGGCTGGTGGTATAACGGCATGCATAGTGGCGGACACAGCTCCTATATTAACGGGCAGGCGATATATTACCTCTTGCAGGCTTATTGTGATGAAAAAGAAAAACGGGGAATCGTTCACGAAGAGTGGCTTGATCTTGCCGAGAAAGTTGTAGAACGGATAAACAGAGAACTGAATTCCGATAATGAATATCCGTTTTCGATGTCAGAAAAAACAGGCGCAGGCTTAGAGTATGATTCTATGGGCAGTGCATGGTGCCTTGCTGCTACGGCTAAGTACGAACAGGTGACAGATGATCGCAGGTATATGGATCTGCTTCGGAAGAGTGAAGAGCATTACTTTAACGCTTTTGTCAAAAAGGTCGAATGTTACGGTGGGCCGCTCGATACGGATAAAGCCGTTGACAGCGAAGGCATCCTAAGCTATATTCGCGCCGTCCGAATTCTGCATGAACTGACGGGTGAAAACTATCTCCTTAACCATCTTCGAGATGCACTTTACTATGAATTCACCTTTAAGCTCGGGTACAATACGCACATTATGGTTCGGCCTTTAAGTGAAATAGGTTGGTCATCTTGTGGCGGAAGCATTACTTCCGTTGCAAACCCTCATATACATCCCATGTCCAGTACTGTGATCAGTGAAATGAGGTATTATCTGGGATTTTGTGATGACCGGTATGTGAAGAGCCGAATGGAAGATACCATCGGATGGAGCCTTCAGACGTTTAATACGAAGGACAGCGAGTATGGTTACGGCCGAACCGGTTGGATGTCCGAGCGCTTTTGCTTCTGCGAGGGTCTTCTTACGGAAAAATACTCAGATGGAGAACCAGCATCTACCTGGTTCGCTCTTATGCCGTGGGCTTCGGGAAGTGTTATCGAAGGATTGCTATAGCAAATATTTGGTTAATGAAATAATCAAATTCCCGTATGTCGAGATGATGTGACAGTGTGTTATATCGGAAGACGATTTTAAGAGATAATATCTTCCAGTATAACGTGCTATTAGTTCATAAATTACAAAATTGTGTTTTTTGACTTGTTGGAATTCATGGATAGCAGAGAGGAAAAATAATGAAACGAATTTATAATAAACATCACAGGGTGCTTCTACAAAGATTTATTCTCTTCATCTGCGCGATTGTGTTCTTAATTATCAGTTACCCAATCCATGCATATGCTGATGAAGAACCAGAAGTAGTTCGAGTAGGTTATTACGAGAATGAAGTTTTTCAAGAGGGTGCCAAAGAAGGTGAAGTCAAGAATGGTTATGCCTATGAATACTATCGTAAGCTTTCGGAATACACCGGCTGGGAATATGAATATGTCTATGGAGAGTTTGGTGATCTTTATCAAATGCTTCTTGACGGCGAGATTGATTTACTTGCCGGTCTGGCTTGGAGAGAAGACCGTGCCGGAATAATCGGCTACCCGAATGCTGTAATGGGTAAAGAATCCTACTACCTGGTCAAGCATGATGAGGATAGTGGCATTACTGCGGATCCCACCACTTTGAACAAATGTAAAATAGGTGTGCTGGACAGCGCAATGGTCGGTACCCTAAATCAGTATCTGGAAGACAATCACGTAAAGGCGGAAGTGATTACTTATTCCGATTACACGGAGTTATTTGAAGCATTTGATTCTCATGAGGTGGATATTCTTGCAGCGGAAAGTGACGGTGCTTACGGAAGGGAGCATTCGGAAGTACTGACCGTTTTCGGCACTTCCGATTATTATCTGTGTGTAAACAATAAACGCCCGGATCTTTTAACGGAGCTAAACTCCGCACAGTCAATGCTTGCGGCAGAAGAACCCAATTATCTGAATTCACTGCGTGCGAAATATTATTCGGTCAGCGTGACGGCAATGGCATTTTCACAGACCGAGCGGGACTGGATGAATAACCATACCACACTCCATGTCGGTTATCTGGAACATTATCTGCCGTACAGTGATACTGACAAACAGGGTAACGTGACAGGTATTGTCAAAGATATTATTCCCGCAATTTTGGATGTGCTCGGAATGCAGAGCATAAATGTCACATACAGCGGATATTTAAACTATGATGATATGGTTGCCGACGTTAGTTCGGGAAAAATCGATATGGCATTTCCAGTAGGCGGCGGACTGTATTATTCCGAAGAGAGCGGAATATACTTGTCCAATCCCGTATCTTCTTCCCACGCGGAGTTGGTTTATAAGGGTGATTTTAGCGAGAAAACGACAGAGCATTTTGCTGTTAACGAGAATAATCGTATGCAGTATTACTTTGTGCGGACGAATTATCCAGATGCGGAAATTACATCCTATCCGTCGAGTGAAGAATGTCTTTCAGCGGTTCTTACTGGCAAAGCCAGTTGCGCAACACTGAACGGACTAAGGGCAAACGATATTCTGCGTAACAAAAAATATGAAGATTTGTCACTCTATCAAACCGGTTATAGCGATGCCAGATGCTTTGGTGTGAAGATCGGTAATGAAGGACTGTTAAAACTACTTAATCGTGGCGTTAATGTACTTGGAACCGATTATGTGCAAAGCATATCTTATCGATATACCAGAGGACTTTACTCTTACGGTTTTATCGATGCATTGCGAGATCATATGGCACTGGTCGGAACGATTATTCTAGTTATAGCCGCATTGATTGTATTTTTGCTTGTGAGGGATGTGCGGCGTACAAGGAAGGAAGTAGAAGAAAAGGAAAAAGCCCGATTAGATCTTGAAGCAAAGAACACGGAACTTGCGGAAAGTCAGAAAGCATTGTCTGATGCGCTGGTAGCTGCTGAGCATGCAAATAGAGCAAAGACAGCTTTCTTAAACAACATGTCCCATGATATCCGTACACCGATGAATGCTATTGTGGGTTTCACGGCTCTAGCGGCTTCCCACATTGATAATAAAGAACAGGTGCAGGATTATCTCGGAAAAATCTCCGTATCTAGTCAGCATCTATTATCTCTTATTAATGATGTTCTGGATATGAGCCGTATTGAAAGTGGAAAAGTCACCATCGAAGAGACTGATGTGCATCTGCCTGATTTAATTCATGATTTAAGGACAATTATTCAGTCCAATATTGCTTCCAAGCAATTGGAACTGTTTATTGATACACAGGATGTAATGCATGAAGATATTATTACGGATAAACTCAGGCTGAATCAGGTGCTTTTAAATATTTTGTCCAATGCGATTAAATTTACTCCTACAGGAGGCACAATCAGCTTCCGGGTTATTGAGAAGCCGTCGCCTGTCGATAACATCGCTAATTTTGTATTTCGTATTAAAGATAACGGAATCGGTATGAGCGAAGAATTCCAGAAGTCTATTTTTGAAGCATTCTCCCGTGAAAAGACAAGTACGGTCAGTGGCATTCAGGGGACAGGACTTGGTATGGCAATCGCGAAAAATATTGTTGATATGATGGGCGGAGTGATTACGGTGCATTCTGCGGAAGGCAAGGGTAGCGAATTTATAGTAGAACTTCCCTGTAAAATAAGCAGCGTATCTACGAAGTTTGAGCCTATTCCGGAGCTACAGGGCGTACGTGTACTTGTGGCTGATGATGATACCGATACCTGCCTTTCTGTTTGTTCCATGCTTCGCGAGATTGGAATGCGTCCCGACTGGACGAATTACGGAAAAGAAGCGGTGATACGTGCAAAGGATGCACTGGATTCGGCAGATGAATTCAGAGTTTATATTATTGATTGGCAGATGCCGGATTTAAATGGAATTGAAACCGTACGGAGAATCCGCAAGGTAATCGGAGACAGCGTGCCGATTATCATTCTGACGGCGTATGACTGGTCGGACATTGAAGAAGAGGCAAAGGAGGCCGGTGTAACGGCTTTCTGTTCAAAACCATTATTCATGTCTGAACTGAGAACTGTCATGGCTCAACCATTTATGACTTCTTTGGAAAAACAAACAGAGGAAAAGGATGAATTAGAATGCAAGCCGGATTTCTCCGGGAAACGGGTTCTACTGGCGGAAGATAATGAATTGAATCAAATGCTTGCAGAGAATTTGTTGACGAATGTTGGACTTGCTGTTGAGATTGCCAATGACGGAACGGAGGCAGTAGAAAAAATGAAATCCGTAGCCGCTGGGCACTACGATATTATTCTGATGGATGTTCAGATGCCTAAAATGGATGGCTATGAAGCAACCAGACAGATTCGTGCGCTGGAGGATAAGGAAAAGGCCGATATTCCCATCGTAGCAGTTACAGCAAATGCCTTTGAAGAGGACCGCCAGATTGCAATGGAGACCGGTATGAACGGACATCTTGCAAAACCGTATGATGTTCCGGAAATTATGAAAACACTAAAAGAATTGTTGGGATGATGTTAGACTATTAAAT
>CADANR010000121.1:0-7216 GCA_902789265.1 uncultured Lachnospiraceae bacterium
ACGAATGGAGGAATAAAGTGGCGACATACGCAAAATCCGGTAAAAAAAGAAGGAAAAAAAGTAAAGTAAAAGTGGCACTGACCGTAGCGGGAAGACTTGGAATTCTGCTTCTTGTTACGATTCTGGTTTTATGCGGAACCGCATATCTGACACTTTTTAAAATAAAAAACAGTTCGGAAGCAGCGAGAAATATACTGATTACCACGCTTATGGAAAGCGGACAGTTGAAATTCGTTGCCCGTATGGTTTGTTCCAAGGAAGAGATTAAGGAAATCGTTGCAACCAATGCCATGCAGAAGATGGAGGTTGAGCAGGATACGAATTTAATCACCGTGGAAGCAAATGAAGAAACAGGAGAGGATGCTTACGCAGGCGAAGTATTCGATGAAAACGGAATTCGCCTGGAGGAGATTCCGGGACGTTCTTTCATTGCTAAAATGATGATTATCAAAGATCCTTCCCAGGTGGTTGTAGGAAGTACCTATCCGTGGAGTGAATACGGAAAAGAACTTCATGAAGTCGTAGAGGGTGCCGGCGGTATCGCAGGTGTAAACGGCGGTCTTTACGTTTCTACCGGAAATAAGGGCGGTCAGCCGCTCGGCGTAGTTGTGCAGGACGATCAGATTACTTATAACAATCCTGCGGGACTTGCCGGATTATACATTATCGGATTTAATCACGATAACATTTTAATTGTGGATGAAATAACAGGTAAGAGTGCAAACGAGGTTAAAGCTTATGTGGAAGAAAAGGGTATTCGTGATGCGGTATCCTTCCAGGATGAAGCCTCCGATGCCAACAATCACTTTGTTCCGCTTATTATTAACGGCGAACCCAGACAGCTCGGCGGTCAGGGTAGCGGCGCAAATCCCAGAACCGTAATCGGCCAGAGAAGAGACGGAGCCGTACTCTTACTGGTTACCGATGGACGCGGTACCAGCGGACATCTTGGCGCTACGGCATCTGACTTAATATCCATTATGCAGGATTATGACGCCATTAATGCGGCAAACTTGGACGGCGGAAGTTCTACCACCATGGTTTACAACGGCGAGTATGAAATGACATCCGTTACATTCTATTATCAGAATTCTTCGTGGAAGCTTCCCGATGCTTTCGTCGTAAGACCGAAAGGAGGGAACTAAGCCATGAGTTCGGACAGAAGATACAGTAATTCAGGAAAGTCCGGAAGCCGTTCCGGTTCCGGCAGGAGCAGTCAAGGAAGTTACCGTTCTTCCGGTTCGGGAAGAAGTTCCTCCGGATATTCTTCTTCAGGCAATCGTAAGAGTTCTTCAGGATATGGTTCCGGCAGCAGAAACGGTTATTCGGGAGGGTATTCCAAACGAAAGAAAAAGAAGAAAGTGAAATTTAAGTCCACCTTTTATTTCCTTTGTATTCTTGTTGTTTACACGGCAATACTGCTTCTTTTGGGAGCGATTTTCCTAGGATATGCGGACCATTCCTTAAAGAAATTCGAGAAGTCCCAGTCTTCTTATGCATTTGAAGAATACCTTCAGGGCTTCAAGGAAAGTCTGGTGGCAAACGAATTACCGGAGGGATTTGAGTCGGAGAGCGTGAATCCGTTTGAGTCTTCGGATGTGGTTTTGGAATCACTCCTTTCCGCAACGGAAGGAAAAACAATTTCCTACGAAAAGAATGCGAACAGCTATAAAACGGAAGAGCCGGTTTACGATATTCTTGCAGACGGAGAGCCGATTGCAAGTGTGACCTTAAGCGCATATAACGAAAAGGTAACGTTTTTAATCCTGACCGTTATGGACTGGAAGGTGGAAAAAGCAGAGCTTGTGAATGCGGCAAATCTGACAAATTACACCATTGAAGCACCGGAAGGATACAATATCACCATTAACGGTGTGCGTGTCGGAAATGAGTATTTAACCGGAGAGAGACAGACACAGGCGCTATTTGCGAATGCGAGCGAATACCTTACCGTACCCGATATCGTGGAATATCAGATTCCGGGACTCAGTATGGAACCTGTGCTTGTTGTTACGGATAATAACGGAAACAATATTAACTATACACAGGAAGGAACCAAATTCGTTGTTCCGTTCGGTGTGGAAAGCGAGATTCCGGATGATTTAAAGGAAACCGCACTGAATATTGCCGAGACCTGGAGCTTATTCAATACGGATGACTTAAAAGGTGCTTCGCACGGACTGGATACCGTACGGAAATTCTTAATTCCGGATTCCTATTATGACAGTCTTGCAAAAGGATGGGCAAGCGGTGTGGATATTACCTTTACTTCCGCACATACGCTCAGCAATCCTGCATTTGAGAATGTAAATGTGGATCGTTATATCCGTTATACCGATGACTGCTTCTCCTGTCATATCGACTTTGACAAACCGATGCACTTAACAAGAACGGGAGACAATATCGTGGATTCCACGCACAGTACATATCTGTTTGTAAACTATAACGGAAACTGGTGCATGGTGGATATGATTGCCGATAAGGGTACCGAATAATGGAACAGCTACAGTTTCAGAGAACTGAGATATTACTTGGAAAAGAGGCGATGGAGCGCCTCTTTTCTTCACGTGTTGCCGTATTCGGTCTGGGCGGTGTAGGCGGAAGCTGTGCGGAAGCCCTGGCTCGTGCGGGAATCGGAGCACTGGATTTGATTGATAATGATGAGGTCAGCGTTACGAATATTAACCGTCAGATTATCGCAACCTTCGATACAGTCGGGAAGAAAAAAACAGAGGCTATGAAAGAACGTATTGCTTCGATTTCACCAGCCTGTGAAGTACGGACCTATGATATGTTCTTTCTGCCCGAGAATCAGGATACCTTTGATTTTTCATGCTATGATTATGTGGTGGATGCGGTGGATACCGTGAAGGCCAAGCTTGCGCTTGTGGAATGTGCGAATAAAGCCGGTGTTCCGATTATCTCCGCAATGGGTGCGGGGAATAAGCTCGATGCAACTGCATTTGAGGTAACCGATATCAGTAAGACCAGCGTATGTCCTCTTGCAAGGGTAATGAGAACAGAACTTAAGAAACGGGGAATTTATAAACTTAAGGTGGTTTATTCGAAAGAACAGCCGTTAAAACCTTTGGAAGATATACCAAAGGAGGCCGGTGGAAAACTTCGGGGAACCCCCGGATCCGTTTCCTTCGTGCCACCTGTAGTCGGATATATCATGGCCGGTGAAATCATTCGTGATGTGTCAGATTTTAGCAAAAAAATCAAATAATAAAGCATAGTCCCCCAAAAGAACTATGCTTTATCTGACTTATGAATGTACCTTTTGTATTTTTATTCCGGTTTTCATTTTATTATTAATTGTATTGCCAATTTCAACCTTTTTATGAAGGCTCCCGGTATTTCCGGAGAGCTTTTTTAATGCAACAATAAATGCCACACCGACGATTGCGGAGCAGGTAATCCAGATAATCGGCTCGGATACGATAATGCCCATATAACCAATCTTGGGAACCAGAAGAAGTGCAATCATGGTTTTTCCGATCATTTCCACGCAGCTTGCGGCAAGCGGTGCTGCCTTAAAACGGATTCCCTGAAGGGAGCTTCTGAGGAGTACCAAAGCTACCAGGAAGAAGTAGAAGGGAATGTTTAATTTCAGATACAGGGTTCCCAGACGGATCAATTCCTGATCATCACTTCCGCTGACTAGTTTTACAAGCTGTTCGCCGTATAAGAAGGTGGTCAGAATCGTAAGGACGGAAATGCTGAATGCCAGGGCAAAAGCGGTAAAGATTCCTTTTTTGATCCGGTCTGTTTTTCCGGCACCCAGATTCTGGCTGCAGTAGGTTGCACAGGCAGTACTTAAAGGAGCAAATACAACCATCATGGTTTCGTCTATTTTTCTTGCGGTGGTATGTGCCGCAACCGTGGTCTCTCCTAAATTGTTTACCGCAAACTGTAAGCAGATGGAACCGATGGATACGATGGAAAACATCAATGCCATCGAAAGTCCGTTTCCGAATAAATCCTTCATCATTTCTTTGTTCAGTCTGAAGTCTTCCTTTCCGGGAAGGAGATCCTTGCATTTTGTAAGCAGATATACCGAGCACATGATGCAGGAAAATACCTGGGATAAAACGGTTGCAAGTCCGGCGCCGAATACACCTAAATGAAAGTTTGCAATAAAGATATAATCCATTCCGATGTTGCAAAAAGCACTGATGATTAAGAAAATCAGCGGAACAAGGGAATTGCCGACTGCACGAAGGATTCCGGAAAGAATATTGTAAAGTACCGTAAATACAACGCAGAACAGTACTACGGAGATATAACGGTAGGACAGCTCCACATCCGGTGTATGTAAAAGTATAAGGAGCGGTCTGGTAAAGAAAACCGCAATTGCGGTAAGGAAAAGTGCCACTCCGATACTGAGAATTAAACTGTGTGCAATGGATACCCGTAATCCTTTTTGGTCCTTCGCTCCGAAGTATCTTGCAATTACCAGGGAAAAGCCGTTTGAAAAGCCGTAGGCAAGACTTAAAAACAGACCGTAGAGTGCGGCTGTCGCACCGACTGCGGCAAGCGATTTGCCACCGAGTTTGTTTCCGACAATGGCGATATCCATCAGATTATAAAATTGCTGAAATAAGTTACCGATGATAATCGGCAGGGAAAAAAGGATTAACGCTTTTAACGGGCTTCCTTTTGACATATCCAGTGTGTGTTTCATATCTGTTGCCTCTTTCTTCTTAAAGACCCGAGTCTTCTTTGGCGGGAATATTCGTATCATTCTCTTGCTATCTGAAAAATTAGTATAGATAGTTGGGGCATTTTGGTCTATAATGGAGATATTCAAAAGTAGAACAAATCTATCCTGGGGAGAATTGTATGCGGGCATTGTTCGAATATGATGATGTGTTAAATCGTCCGGTGGAAGCTTTTTATTTCGATACAAGGAACCATCCGTTGCCTTTTGAAACGCATTATCATTATTTCATAGAAGTACTTTATATTTTAGAGGGCAGTATTGCCGTAATCTGCAATGATGTCCGCTATGAGTTGAAAGTCGGGGACATGATTTTTATGCCTCCTTTAGCCCACCATTCCATTTATCAGCTCTCCAAAGAGGACTGCAGGTATGCAGTCATTAAATTCAGTGCGGACAGAATCCGTCTTCACGGAGACTATCTCCCGAGAATCAGCACGGTATTTCAGAATCCTGCCATGTCAAAAGAGCTGCCTGTATTTTTCCCCGAAGGAACAATTAAGGAGTTTGACTTAAAGAGCTTCAGCGAGAAGTGTATTCAGGAAATTGACAGGAGGCAGTACGGGTACGATTCGGTTTTATATTCCGTATTATCTGAGTTTTTGGTAGTGCTTTTAAGATACTGGCACGAGGCCGGTTATGACGAGCAGTTAAAACCCTTTGACAATACGAAGGAATATTCCATTCATAATATTATTCTGTATGTTGGAGAACATTTAAATGAGAACATCAATGTAAGTGATCTTGCCGACATGTGTCATATGAGCTATTCCTATTTTGCGTACGGTCAGTCCTGCAAAGAATATATTGAATTCCTGCGCCTTTCGAAAGCAGAGAATCTTTTGTTGTTTACGGATTATGATTTGAATTATATTTCGGAGGAAACCGGTTTCTCTGATTGCAGTCACTTTATCCGTGTGTTTAAGAGAAAATACGAAATGACACCGAAACAGTTCCGTAAAGAGTATCGTTAGGGAGTCTTTCTATGCAGTTTAACAAACTGGCAAAGAGAATCGTATATATTACCGGGATTCTGGCAGTAGTATTGCTGCTCCTGTTTTTCTGCGCATATTTAATATTCGGAAGAAAAACAAAAGAAAAAAGCGAGGAGGCCGGAGCTACGGATTTTACAACAATCTCTTTAGTTCCTTTTTCGGAAGAGGATCCGATTCTTACTACTGATGTCATGAAGGACTATGATTTTACGGTCATGGAAATCTGGTATCCCGGAAATGCGGACTGTGTAAGATACATGACGGAGATGAATATGTTTGCGGAGGAATGTCTCCACCGCGATGATGAAATGTATACTTATGTCACGGGAGTGTGTCTTAATTTAAACGATTTAAACGGGAATGTTGTGGAAGAGAGACTGAATGCCGCAAAAGAAGTATGTGAGAGGGAGAATGTGAATTATCATCAGTATATTGCGGATCCCTCAACGTCGAAAATACTGCGGAATTTGCAGGTAAGAGAATATCCGACCGTGATTTTTTTAAACAGGGAAGGAAAGGTTATTGATATCGTGCAGGGGATGAACGGAAAGGAATTATGCGTTTATCTCGATACACTGGTGGATGAATATATGATAGAAAAACGTAAAACGGAGCGCGAGGAGGAAAAATAAATGCCCGTATTTGATTTTAAAAATGAACCCGTGGACAAAGCAGAGGCGGTAACTACGTATACCGCATTTGACAGCCATAATGAAGTGCCGTCATTCGAGAATCCGCTGATGGTGCTGGATAATAAAGTGAAGGAGTGGAAGCATCATTCGACCGGATTCTTCACCAACCCGAATAAGAGAACTTCCTTTGAGTTTGAAGAAGAGGGAGGTATGGTATCGGCGGATATTCTGACGATTGATTCAAGGTTTGTGCATCTTTTGAAATGGCTCGGAGAGAACAGGATTAAGGTGCGTCTTTCAGGGAAAAATACAGCGGCCGGGTATGCCGTGTATAAAATCAGGGAGCAGGCCTTTGGCGGCGGAACAAAATTATCTTCGGAGGATGGTTTTTTACAGTTTATGATTGAACGCCTTCTGCAAAGCAATCCGCCCGTATCCAGGAGCGAAGAAGATGATGAATTCGAGGAAAACGGTGATGACATGAGAATCACCAGTATTCAGAGCATCACCGATTTCTTAACCTGCGCGGGGGATACACTGCCTGAGAATATCGGACTCTGGGCAAGAAGAAATCTTGCGGTTGCAAAATCCCATGAGGTTTCTCCGGAGGAGAGAAGACATGCACAAAGAGCACTTTCCACAATGTTAAATATCCAGTGGAAGAGTAATTATTTCGAATCCATCGATCCGGTGGAAGCAAGAAGAATCCTGGATGAAGAGCTTTACGGAATGGAGAGCGTGAAACAGAGAATTATAGAAACGGTTATTCAGATTAACCGTACGCATACGCTTCCCGCATACGGACTATTGATTGCGGGACCGGCCGGTACCGGAAAATCCCAGGTTGCCTATGCGGTTGCAAGAAT
>CADANR010000121.1:7233-12040 GCA_902789265.1 uncultured Lachnospiraceae bacterium
TAATGATCCCGAGCAGCTGACCGGGTCTTCAAGAGTTTATGCGAATGCAAAGCCGGGAATCATTATGGAAGCATTTGCCAATTCGGGACAGTCCAATCTGGTATTTATTATCAACGAGCTGGATAAAGCCAATGCCGGAAAAGGCAACGGAAATCCTGCGGATGTGCTTTTAACCCTCCTTGATAACCTGGGATTTACGGATAACTACATGGAATGTATGATTCCGACCTTTGGTGTTTATCCGATTGCAACGGCAAATGACAAGAGCCTGATTTCGGCACCTCTGATGTCACGTTTTGCGGTGATTGACCTGCCGGATTACTCGCCGGAAGAAAAGCAGATTATATTTGCAAAGTTTGCGCTTCCGAAAATTTTAAGACGCATGAGCATGAAGGAAGAGGAGTGCGTGGTTACAAAAGAGGCCGTAAAGACGGTTGTGGAATTATACTCCGATACGACCGGCATTCGTGATTTGGAGCAGGCAGCAGAACATATTGCAGCGAATGCGTTATACCGCATTGAAGTGGACGGTGTGAAGGAAGTTGTATTTGATGAGAATGAAGTAAGAAAATTGCTGGGATAGAGAAAAAAACGGGACCGCAGGTCCCGTTTTATACATAATAATTGTATTCATTCATCAGGGTATTTCGGATATAATTTATCCTTGATTCCCATCATCTGGTTATCCACATCGGCGATGGTGTTGGCACAGTTTAAAAGATCTGCGGAGATCTGGGCAAGAGTCTTTTTGTCCAGGTCTTTTTTGTATCGAAGTTCATGTTCTAAGCTTGCCCAAAAGTCCATGGCGATTGTACGAAGCTGGACTTCCACCTTCATCATTTCTTTTCCGTCGGAGAAAAATACAGGTGTTTCGATAATCATGTGATAGGAACGGTAACCGTTTTCCTTCGGCGCACGGATGTAATCCTTGTAGGTAAGGAGTTTAATATCATCCTGCTTTAAGAGCATATCTGCAATCTCGTAAATATCGTCAGCAAAGTCGCAGATAACACGGACGCCTGCGATATCATGGATTTCCGTCTTGATATTATCGAGAGTAATATCTAAGCCTTTTCGGTGTAATTTATCCATAATACTGCGGGGAGATTTGATTCTTGAATAGATTCCGTGAATCGGATTCCGGTTGCTCCGTATGGAAAGTTCGTCATTTAAGACTTCAAACTTCGTACGGATTTCACGGATTGCACAATTGTATTTGGTCATCATTTCCTGCCATTCGGAAATGGAAGCGAAGACTTCGTCCGGGGACATAGACATTACTGTATCGGCCTGTTTTAATATCTGGTTGATTGCAATGTCATCTTTGGAATTCTTACGAATCATGTTTTGATTCATGTTATTGTTTGCAGATAAATCGGTGTTCATGGTTTCCTCGATTCCGTGATTTTTCTGAGATTATTGTTGTATGCAATAAAACACACAAATTTCACTATATAATACGATACCACGGAAACATGAAAGAAATATTACGGAACTATGAATATTTATTCAAGATTTATACCGGCATTATATGATTAATACCGGCACCTGCAGAACCGACCGGTACACACAGGGGTAAAAGAAAACGTCGTCAATAAAAAAGCCCTAAAAGAATAATGCATTTCTTAAAGAGGATAAGAAAGGGAGCATCGGTTACGCCACGTGATAAGAGGCTTTCGGTATCCGTACGTTTGGTATTATGTGTATTGCAGTCAGTCTGCAGATGAGGTAACTTTTTAAAGGCAGAAATCAGAGATTACTTTTTTGCGGGCTGTTGCATAAATTCTTCCGGTTGTTTTCTGTTTAAACCTGCCCAGTAAGTTTTAAGATGTTTTCTGTCATCGGGTTTCGTTCGGCGATACTCTATGACAACGAGGTATTCTTCTTCGGTAACGACTCTGATTTCAGAGAGTGGAATATCTGAGAAAAAATCAGAAAATGAGATTCCGAAACCTGAACAAATCATCCATATTGTTTCAAGGTTCGGAACAGATTCACGATATATTAGATTTCGAACTGTACTTTGGGAAAGTCCCGTTATTTGCGAAAAATCCTGTATACTATAATTGTTGAATGCAAATAGCCGGTTAATTCGATTATAGAACCAGCGGTTAATTTCTTTTTTGATTTCGCTGCCCTTCCGGTTTTTGTTTTTCCTTGTTTCAGTCATAATGTTTTTTGCGTCGTCTTTCATAGTTTCTTTCATTTTTTTGTCTTCCTTTCTTGTTTTTAGTTCGTTTCTATACGAAACAACAGTGACAATAAAACTATGAATGAAACTCAGAATGAAACTTAAAGTAAAACGGATTATTCGTTGGTTTTAGAGTATTATCTAATAAAAAATTATAAAAATGGTATCTTTTGAGATACTTTCGAAAAAAATAATTGTGGCTTGGAAGATACAGCCGGAAGAGAAATCCGAAAAGAAAAATCGATATGGAATTTTCCTTTGGAATATGTTACAATAATCAGTTAGAGACGTGAAACCGGACCTGGAATGCTGTAAATAACAGTAGATTTCAGGAAACAAACCGGATGAATGTCCGGGTTAACAGAATAAATCAGACGGAGTATACATATGCTTGAACTTAAGAATATTTCCTATCTTGTGGACGATGAAGGTCTCGGAGATAAGAAGGAAATTATCAAAAATGTAAACTTAACGATTGAAGACGGTTTTGTTGCAATTACGGGACCGAACGGCGGAGGAAAATCCACCCTTGCAAAGCTTGTTGCAGGTATTATTACACCGACTTCAGGACAGATTCTTTTTAACGGAGAGGATATAACCGGTCTTTCCATTACGGAACGCTCGAAAAAAGGAATCACATTTGCATTCCAGCAGCCGGTACGTTTTAAGGGACTTACCGTAAAGGATTTAATCACGATTGCTTCGGGAGAGAAAATTACCATCAATGAAGCATGCGGATACTTATCGGAAGTAGGACTTTGCGCGAAGGAATATATCGACCGCGAGGTGAATGCATCCCTTTCCGGCGGAGAATTAAAGCGAATTGAGATTGCAATGGCGATCGCAAGAAAAACGCCGCTAACGATTTTTGACGAGCCGGAGGCCGGAATTGATTTATGGAGCTTCCAGAACCTGATTCATGTATTCGAAAACATTCATGAAAAAGCGGGCGGTTCCATTATTATCATTTCGCATCAGGAAAGAATCTTAAATATTGCGGACAGAATTGTAGTCATCGCAGACGGGGAAATCAAGGAGTACGGAAAACGCGAGGAGATTTTACCGAAGCTTTTAAAGGGCGCGGCTCCCGCACCGATTCTCGGAGATGACGATACCACACTCGGCTGCCCGACACTTTTGGATAAAATAAAACAGTAGGAAAGAGGATTTACAATGGCAGAATTAACAGCAATTCAGAAGACTCTTTTGGAGAATATCGCAGATCTTCATGAGATTCCGGCCGGTGCGTATAATATTCGTTCCAACGGTGGAATGCTCGGAAGAAATACAACGGCAAATATTGATATCGTAACGAAGACCGACAAGCCCGGAATCGATATCATCATTAAGCCGGGAACAAAGAACCAGAGCGTTCATATTCCCGTTCTCATCACACAGACGGGACTTAAGGAAATGGTTTATAACGAGTTCTTTATCGGAGAGGACTGTGATGTCGTAATCGTTGCAGGGTGTGGAATTCACAATGCGGGAGATGAGGAATCGGAACATTCCGGAATTCATACCTTCCATGTCGGAAAAAATTCCAAGGTAAAGTATGTGGAAAAGCATTACGGTTCGGGAGAAGGAACAGGAGAGCGTGTGATGAATCCCTCCACGGAAATTTATTTGGAGGAAGGTTCCCATCTGGAAATGGAGACCATTCAGATTGAAGGAATCAACTCGACCGAGCGTAAGACCTATGCCCGTGTCGAGGACGGTGCAAGCATCGTTATAAAAGAAAAAATCATGACGCATGACAATCAGGTGGCGGTAACGGATTTCAAGGCCGAGCTTGTAGGTGCCGATTCCAGTGCGGATATCTGTTCCAGATCCGTTGCAAAGAACCATTCCAAACAGACCTTCAAATCCAACATCATCGGATCGAATGCATGCAAGGGACACAGCGAATGTGATGCAATTATTATGGATGAGGCAATTGTGGAAGCAATTCCGGAGCTGACTGCAGCGAATATCGATGCAAGCTTGATTCACGAAGCGGCAATCGGTAAAATCGCCGGGGAGCAGTTGATTAAGTTAATGACACTGGGACTTACCGAAAGCGAAGCGGAAGAGCAGATCATTAACGGATTCTTAAAATAAAAGCGAATTGAATTATTTCGAAAGGAAGTGTTTATAAATGACTAAAATTGACATTGTTTCCGGATTCCTGGGAGCAGGAAAGACAACCTTTATTCAGAAGATGTTAAAAGAGGCATTTGTCGGAGAACAGGTTGTATTGATTGAAAACGAGTTTGGTGAAATCGGTATTGACGGCGGATTTTTAAAGGATTCCGGTATCGAAATCAAGGAAATGAATTCCGGTTGTATCTGCTGTTCGTTAGTCGGTGATTTCGGAACTTCATTAAAAGAGGTAATTGCAACCTATCATCCCGAGAGAATTTTAATTGAGCCCTCCGGAGTCGGAAAGCTTTCCGATGTCATTAAAGCGGTTGCCGATATCGAGCTTGAAAATGAAGAAATGAAGGATGTGAAACTCAATACGGCAGTTGCTGTAGTGGATGTTTCCAAAGCAAAAATGTATATCAAGAACTTCGGTGAATTCTTTGTAAATCAGGTGGAGAGCGCAGGAACCATTCTTCTTTCCCGTACACAGAA
>CADANR010000122.1:0-5495 GCA_902789265.1 uncultured Lachnospiraceae bacterium
CCGCCGATATCAATTACAGATGCTCCGTCACGAATCATTTCCTCCGTGTGTTTTAAGGCAGCATCCACGGAATCGAATTTCCCGCCGTCCGAAAAGGAGTCCGGCGTAACATTAAGGATTCCCATCACATATGTTCTGTGCTCTAAATCAAAATCGTAATTACCTATTCTCGTAGTTTTATTCCTTCTTTACTGTTTTCCTTCGGATAATAACGCTTACCTTCTATTTCACTCTTCTGCCTCTTCCTTACGGTTTAAGAGTTTAAAGAATAAATCCTGCAATCTTTCGTTATCCTGAAAAACGCCTCTTGTAACTACGGTTGTAGTTTTACTTCCGGGCTTTTTCACACCTCTTGCGGTCATGCAGAGGTGCTCCGCTTCGACAAGAATCATAACACCCTGCGGGTTTAATTCCTCCATCATGGCATCTGCAATCTGGGCAGTCATTTTCTCCTGAATCTGTAATCTTCTTGCATAGGTTTCCACGCATCTTGCAAGTTTGGAAAGTCCGACTACTTTGCCGTTCGGAATATATGCAATATGTGCTTTTCCGAAAAACGGCATCATATGATGTTCGCACATGGAATAGAATACAATATCCTTTTCCAGCACGATTTCGTTATTCTCAGCAGCAAAAGTGCGGCTTAGATGATTGGACGGATGATCTTCGTATCCTGCCATCAGCTCCGTATACATTCTTGCAATCCGGTCCGGTGTGTCCTTTAACCCTTCTCTTTCCGGATCTTCCCCGATTCCTTCCAAAAGAAGTTTCACCGCCTCTTTTACTTTGCCTTCGTCTACCATTTTTATTCCTTCCCGAATGCCCTATTCATTCGGCAATCCGTTTATGTTTGTATTTTATTTCCCATGCTTCTTCGCATGTGTCTCATAGGCTTCCCGAAGCCTTCCCATATAGGATAAGGAGCCGAATGCAAGAACAACTCCGTCACCCTCTAAAAGACAGGCTTCTTCCAGTGCTTCCTCCACGGAATCCGCGGCGGAGACCTTCGGATTCACGTCCTTAATAATCTGCGCCAGATCAAAGGCTTTCATCCCTCTCGGATTATTCGGGGGAGTAACGGTAATAATATAGTCCGCTTTCCCGGCACTTAAGCCCACAATCTCTTCTACCGCCTTATCTTTTAACACTCCCATTATATAAATTATCGGGCAATTTGTAAAATAATTGTCCATGGTTTTCATAAGTCTCATTACAGCATCCGGATTATGTGCCCCGTCCGCAATCACAAGCGGCTTTTTTCCCAGTATTTCGAAGCGCGCGGGCCATCTGCATTCTTTGATGCCCGTTAATGTTTTTTCTTCCTTTAAGTTTACGCCGAGACTTTTTAAAACATCCAGGGCTTCCAAGGCGACCGCGGCATTTTCCGGCTGGTATTCACCGAGCATGGAAAGGGTTACCTTTTTATGATTTTTATAATCAAATTTCTGCACTACAGGAAGCTTTTGTGATTTGGAAGCCGCAATACGGATATCGTCCCGGTTCACAAAGGACACCGAAGCCGCTCCCTGTTCATCACATTCCTTTTGAAATACCGCATTCAGATTTTCCCGTTGCGGTGCAACCACCACATGGGTTCCGCGTTTGATAATTCCGGCTTTTGTCTTTGCAATCTCCTCTAATGTATTTCCGATCATTCCGACGTGATCGAGACTGATTGATGTAATGATGCAGAGTTCCGGGGACGGAATGACATTGGTTGCATCCTCCCTGCCGCCCATTCCGACTTCGATAATGCAGTAATCACATTTCTTATCCCGGAGATATAAAAAAGCCATAGCTGTTTCGAGCTCAAAGGTGGTAGGATGATGAAATCCCGCTTCTTCCATTTCGTGTGCGACGGTAAAAAGCACGGAAAGATATTCCGCCACTTTTGTTTTCGGAATAAATGCGCCGTTTACCTGAATTTTCTCCCGATAATCCACAACGGACGGAGAAATATATCTTCCGATTCGATAGCCGTTCTTTGTAAGAGCCGCCGCAAGAAAAGAAGAAACGGAACCCTTTCCGTTCGTTCCCGCAACATGTATGATTTTCAATTCCCGTTCAGGATTTCCGACTCTTTTTAAAAGTTCCTCCATGGTTGCAAGCCCGAGAATACTCCCGATCGGATTCACTTTTTCCTCCAGATAATCCATAACCTCGTTATAATTCATTCTTTTACGTCCTGTCTGAGTCTTTGTTTTCTTTGTCTTCGAAAAAAATGTCAGGAGAATTTATCTCCTGACATGATCCTCCTTCATTCTTAAATATCCGCACCGGCATCATCAAGGTCTCCGGCACCGATATTCAGGGTATTCAGTGTTCTTCTCTTCAGTCTTGCCACTTCGGAATTCTTCAGAATGTAATTCTTCACGTCCTTCGAATTCCTGATATTCTTTAAGACCAGTTCCCTGTCAGTAGTGTCCCCGGTGTAGCAGACCACATCTCCAAGGCCGGACATACGCTGGAAAAAAGTGGATTTTAACTGCACGTCCTGGATTTTATACATATAGCAGTCATTCTCCTGCTTACTTAAAAAACCGGTATTTACGGTCAATACGTCTTTGTTGATGGAATAAACCGTAAATGTCCAGGGAAGGCCGAATAACACCCAGCGCTTTCTTTCCACAATTTCTCCGTCAACTTCATCCACAAGGGATTCTACGATTTTATCTCTTTCGTCCAATGAATCTGCCATATCAAACCCTCCCGTCAGTTAATTACTGTACTACCGTTTTCACGCGCTGTTTATACTTCTCTTCGCAATACTTGCAGCGATAAATTTCTTTCTTCTCATCCGCCAGAACAAAGATATGCGGTAATCCCTGTTCGATAGACGTAATACATCTCGGATTCTTGCATTTAAAGACGTTCGTAATTTCCTTCGGGAGAACCAGTTCCTTCTTCTCCACGATTTCCCCGTCCTTTACCACGTTAACGGTGATGTTATGATCTACTACCGCAAGAATATCCATGTTCAGATCATCGATATCGCATTCCACCTTCAGGATGTCCTTCTTGCCCATTTTTCCGCTCTTTGCGTTCATGATCATGGCAACGGTACAATCCTTTTTATCAAGTCCTAAGTTATAATAAAGCGTCAGACTCTTTCCTGCCTGAATATGGTCGAGCACGAAGCCTTCTTCTATTTTGCCTACGTTTAACATATTCTGCTCCTTTATCCTTCGTCAAACTTATTCTGTATTCTTATCCTGTATTCTTATCCTGTATTCTTATTCCGTGATTTGTGTTCCGTGATTCTATTCCGTAACCTGAATATCCAAAAGGGTCAGGATTAAAGCCATTCTGACATAGACGCCGTACTGTGCCTGCTTAAAGTAAGCAGCTCTCGGATCATCGTCGATTTCCACGGAAATCTCATTTACTCTGGGAAGCGGATGAAGTACCAGCATGTCAGTCTTTGCCTTTTCCATTTTATCAGGAGTCAGAATGTAGAAATCCTTTAATCTTACATAATCTTCTTCGTTGAAGAAACGTTCTCTCTGCACTCTTGTCATATAAAGCAGATCAAGCTTCGGCATAACGTCTTCCAGACTGATGACTTCCTCGTATGTGATTCCTGCTTCCTTCAGCTTCTCGGTAATATAATCCGGAATCTTTAATTCTTCCGGTGAAATGAATACGAAATGGATTCCTTCATAACGCATGAGCGCATTGATCAGGGAATGTACGGTACGACCGAATTTCAAATCTCCGCAAAGACCGATTGTAAAATCACCGAGCCGCCCCTTCATAGACCGGATGGTAAGCAGATCCGTCAGTGTCTGTGTCGGATGCTGATGTCCGCCGTCACCTGCATTGATCACAGGAATCCTTGATTTCGAAGCTGCCACCATCGGCGCACCTTCCTTCGGATGACGCATCGCACAGATGTCTGCATAGCAGGAAATTACACGAATCGTATCGGAAACGCTCTCTCCCTTTGCTGCGGAAGAAGAATTCGCATCGGAGAATCCCAAAACACTTCCTCCCAGATTCAGCATGGCAGCTTCAAATGAAAGACGGGTTCTGGTACTCGGCTCATAGAAGCAGGTCGCCATTTTCAGACCTTCGCACGCGTGTGCATACTTCTTTGGATTCTTCTCGATATCATTTGCCAGATTGAATAAATCATCAAGCTCCTTTACCGAGAAATCCAGCGGACTCATTAAATGTCGCATTCTTCAATTCTCCTTTCACACAATTTACGATAAATTATACATGATTTTGGTTATTTTTTCTATATTTTTAAAGTGAAAACGTCACCACGAAACAGTGGTGACGTCATTGTCATACAAGATTAATGATTTCATCCTTCGGCGCACGTGCCGGAGTAATGGAAGAAATGTAAAGCACAGGGCCTTCGCCCTTGTAATCAGCCCAGAATTCATATTTCACGGTTGCGGTAACATTGTACCATTCCCCGTCCTTAATGTCTTTTGCATTCTCATATTTGGCAATAAATCCAAGGAAAGCGATATCCTCCGCGCAGCAGGTCATCGCATGTCTTCCGGGAACAAAACACCCTTCGTGGAATCCGTTCGGCTTTGCCACATGGGCAAGGAAACTTATTTCTTTTCCGTTATAGCGGTCCGGAGTGTCCAGCGTATCAAAGAACCAGATTCCGTACGTTGAATCGGTTAAATCGATATGGGGCTTAGTAACATCGAAGGGAAGTTCTTCCTCCATCGTAGCGGTTACCTCGCCCTTGGAATCTTCAAAAATGATTTCCGCATCACGATTCAGTGCACGCATATTTCTTTTATAGGATGCAAGGTCCTTGATTCCGTCGCAGCGGTTAAACATAATCAGCTCCGATTTCCGGACCATATCGCCGATCATGGAACGCATATTGGTATAATACATCGGCCAGGTCGCGGCATTAATCAGTGTAATCTGCTGGTTCAGTTTCCAGTGCCACGGGAATTTGAGTTTATCCATCGGCCACATGCCGTTATACTCAATTAAAATTCGTTCCGGTTTATGTTTTTTTTCTAAGTTTAAAAGGGTTGAACCCATTAAATCTTCCGGTTTTTCAATATATTCCACAACTGAATTGGTTGCGGCAAGGAGGGATTCTTCATATTCCACTTCTCCCTCTTCGCAAACCAGCAGAAGTGTTTTCCCTTTTGTACGGAAATACGGCTGTTGCAATGTGAATTTAATAAACGTCGTTTTGCCGCTTTCCAAAAAACCGTTAATTATAAATACCGATTTCATATAATGCCTCTTTGAAACTTTGAATATTCTTTATTTCAATAATGATTTCGATTATTCTTTAAATTCCGAATAACTCTTTAAATTCCGAATAATTCCTTCAGTTCATGTTCTTTAATCTTGGAACCGATTACCACAATTTTACCGGTTACTTCCGGAGATCCTTCGCGAACATTCTTTTCTTCCGGAACATAATCAAAGTAAATGAATCCGCCGTCTTTTGACGGAACCATACCCTTGGAACGAAGAACGAAACCGTATTTCTCTTCATCCTGAAG
>CADANR010000122.1:5619-6369 GCA_902789265.1 uncultured Lachnospiraceae bacterium
TGATGATGATCATGGTCATGATGGTCATGGTCGTGATGATCGTGATCATGTTCGTCATGGTCATGATCGTGTTCCTCATGGTCATGATGATGGTGCTCATGCTCCTCATGGTCATGATCGTGTTCCTCATGCTCATGATGGTGGTGCTCATGCTCCTCATGGTCATGATCGTGTTCCTCATGCTCATGGTGATGGTGCTCATGCTCATCATGGTCATGGTCTTCGTCATCATGATCGTGATGATGATGGTGATGATGCTCAGCCTCGTGAATGCGGTCCTCCTCACGATGTGCCTTCACTTCCTCCATCAGCTCTTCTTCCAGGGACTTACCGGATTCCATATTTGCAAGAATTAATTTGCCGTCAAGCAAATCCCAGGGCGTTGTAATAATGGTTGCCTTCGGATTGTGCTCCTTTAATAATTGTACTACCTCTGTAGTTTTTTCCTCGCTGACATTCTGTGTACGGGAAAGAAGAATGGTTCCTGCGCTCTCCACCTGATTTACAAAGAATTCACCGAAGTTCTTGATATACATTTTAGCTTTGGAAACATCCACAACAGCAACTGCCGTATTGAGTTTCACGTCCTTCATTTCTTCGTTTTCAAGCTCGATGTCGGCTACTGCTTTAATGACATCGGAAAGCTTTCCGACTCCGGAGGGCTCAATTAAAATTCTCTCGGGATGATAGGTTGCAATTACCTCTTTTAAAGAAGTTCCGAAATCACCGACTAACGAACAGCAGATACAA
>CADANR010000123.1 GCA_902789265.1 uncultured Lachnospiraceae bacterium
ATTCCGAAGAGAAATCTTCCGACCTATAACGAATTCTATGAGATAAGACAGTTTACCGAAGGGATTACGGAGCCGGTAGAAATCGTACTTCGTGACGGTGTGGTACCTTTCGGTTCGAATATTTTACTTGAATGTAACGCCGTTCCGGGACTTGTAATCGGTGCGGAAATTTGCGAGGATGCGTGGGTTCCCGATACGCCGTCCACAGCACATGCGCTGGCAGGCGCAACACTAATCGTGAATCTTTCGGCTTCCACCGAAACCATCGGCAAAGCAGAGTATCGCAAGATGTTAATCAAATCCCTATCCGGCCGTCTGGTTTGCGGATATGTGTATGCGACCGCGGGCGAAGGTGAATCCAGTCAGGATCTCGTATTCGGCTCGCAGAACATGATTGCGGAGTACGGAAGTATTTTGAACGAGGGTGCGGTTTTCGGAAATGAAATCGTGTATGCGGATGTCGATATCGAGCGGATCCGCATGGAGCGCAGAAGAGTGAATACCTTCGTGATGAAGGAGAGCGCGGATTATCTGATTCTTCCGTTTGCGCTGGAGAAGAAGGAAACGTCCTTAGAGAGAAAATTCTACCGTCAGCCTTTCGTGCCGGCGAGTGAGACCTTGAAAAAAGAACGCTGTGAGCTGATTCTTTCCATGCAGGCGGAAGGCTTAAAGCAGCGCCTTCGCCATATCGGCGGAAAGAAAATCGTGCTCGGTCTTTCGGGCGGATTGGATTCCACGCTGGCGCTTTTAGTCTGTGTAAAGGCATTTGAAGAACTGAAGCTGAATCCGGCCGGAATGATTGCAATTACGATGCCGGGCTTCGGCACCACCGGAAGAACGTATCAGAATGCGTGTGAAATGGCAAGATGCGTCGGCGCGACATTACGTGAAATCAGCATAAAGAAAGCGGTGGAGGTGCATTTTGAAGATATCGGTCAGGATGCAAATGTCCATGATGTGACCTATGAAAACAGCCAGGCGAGAGAGCGCACGCAGATTCTCATGGATGTTGCGAATAAGGAAAATGCAATCGTTGTAGGCACGGGTGATATGTCGGAGCTTGCGCTCGGCTGGGCGACCTATAACGGAGATCATATGTCGATGTACGGCGTGAATGCGGGCGTTCCGAAGACGCTGGTGCGCCATCTCGTGCGTTTTTACAGTGAGGAGACTTCAAATGCAAAGCTTCGCAAAGTTTTGGAGGATGTTTTGAATACGCCGGTAAGTCCGGAACTTTTGCCGCCGAAGGACGGAGAGATTGCGCAGATTACGGAAGATGTGGTGGGACCTTATGAGTTGCATGACTTTTTCTTATACTACATGCTCCGCCAGGGTTACGGACCGGATAAGGTATACAGAATTGCGCTTCTGACCTTTACGGGCGAAGATGCGGCAACAACCGGAGATGGCGTGGTATATGACAGGGAGACGATTTTGAAATGGCTTAAGACATTTTATCGGAGATTCTTCTCACAGCAGTTCAAACGTTCCTGCCTGCCGGACAGTGTGAAGATCGGTAGCGTAGCATTGTCGCCGAGAGGAGACCTGCGTATGCCGTCCGATGCGAGCGCGAGAGTGTGGTTGGATATGTTGGAGGGACTGTAGGGTTATTTGCCACTCGAGAAAAGATTGAAATTTTCAGATTTATGAAAATAGTTTGACAGTCCGTCGATATGAAGATACTATATTAATTGAGGAAGGTACTACTGAACGGCCTTGCCTCAGTTAATGGTTACAAAACAAATTAGCAACCGTTTTCTTTGGAAGAGTCGCGGTTGCTTTTTTGTTTTCTATCTTTTCTGATATTGTGTAAATCTTTTTTATCTCATAGCTCCTGCAGCAGAGGCAAGAATGAGTACCAGAACAGCTACAACGGCAGGTGTCAGGGCCATGCAGTTGATTCCAAGTGCCACCCATGCCAGTGCCATCTTCTTGTCGCGTTTCGCAACACTGGCAGCCTTCACAATTCCGAAAATCGGAAGAACAAATACGATGAAGGAACAGTACATTCCACCGAGCATACCGATCATTCCGCCGACTGTTCCGGCAACCATGGAAATGATTCCGAGAATCAGCGCCAGACGGGCTTCATTACCGTCTTCAAGAGAATGTTGTTGTACCGGCTCATCATAGAGCTGGCGGCGGATTCGCTCGCGTTCGGGATCATAAGGGGCACCGTAAGGTCCTGGTCCCGGAGCGCCATACTGTCCCTGGGGTGGTCTGTTTGGAGTGCCATAACCCGGAGCGCCGTTTGGCCCGCCATATTGTCCCGGAGCACCATACTGTCCCTGAGGAGGTCTGTTAGGAGCGCCATATTGCGAGGGCGAGCCGTATTGGTTGCCTGTATTCTGGCCTTTTCCATATCCGTAATCATATCCGCCGGTATTATCGCCCTTATATTTTGCAGTGTCGGAGTATTCCTCGTCGTTTCCAAAATGCGGATCTGCGCCGAATGTACCCTGCGGCCTGAACTGTGTACCACCGCTTTGGGGAGTAAACTGCGTACCGCCACCCTGAGGTGCATACTGAGATCCGCCGTTCTGCGGCGTGAACTGAGTGCTGCTACTTTGTGGAGTGAACTGTGTACCGCCTTGTGGAGTAAACTGCGTACCGCCACCCTGCGGTGCAAACTGAGCTCCGGTGTTCCGGGGAGTGAATTGAGTTCCGCCACCCTGCGGAGTAAACTGTGTACCGCTGCCCTGTGGAGCAAACTGTGTATCGCCACCCTGAGGTGCAAATTGCGGTTCGTTATTCTGCGGTATAGATTGCGGCTCCGGCTGCATCTCCTTAAGGAGCGGGTCAGTTGCGTGAACCGGTGCGGCATTCGGGTCGCTTTTCTTAAATTTCAGCTTCCCCTTCGGTTTTTCTTCCGTCTGCAGATCTAAGCTAAAATCGTCCATGTGAATTCCCTTCCATAACAATTACAAACACATTTACTGAAAAATTTACACAAGCATTAAAAAATAGCAAAGCATGTAAAAACGGATTCTGTTTTTAATGCAGCAGGGATCGTATATATTTCGAATATTTTATAGAAATTTCATACTTCCCATTCCTACTTAAAATCGTACCATAACCCCTACAAATTGTAAACTTGCAATCCCCCCGCTACAAGACCTTGCGGGTTTGCCTAAGGGCATAAGATATGCTATAATATAACGGATTAGGCAGACTTTTAACGGAGTAAATCATATGAAAAAGAGAACAAGAAATAAAATATATAAAGGGATTCTTTCCGTGGGAACTGCAATCGTATTATCTCTTTCCCTTCCTTTTACCGTACTTGCGGATCCGACCACCGATGCAAAGAAGGCGGAGCAGGATAAGAAGGAGAAGGAATTAAAGCAGTCCATCCAGGAGAATCAGAACCAGTTAAACCAAATCAATTCACAGGTGGGAAACCTGCAGAGCCAGCAGAATGCGGTTAACAGCCAGATTTCCGGCCTGAATGCCCAGATTGCCGAGTTGATGGCGAATGTCAGCATTCTGGAATCTGACATTCAGGTTACCGAGAATGAAATATATGAGACAAACCTGGAACTGGAAGCAGCCATTCAGAGAGAAAATGAGCAGTACGATGCAACCATGACCAGAATTAAATGCATGTACGAGCAGGGCGATACCAATTACGTTACGCTTCTTGTCATGTCAAACTCCTTGAGCGAATTCCTTTCGAATGCAGAGTATATCGAGAAGGTTTATCAGTACGACCAGAAGCTTTTGAATGACTACAAGGAAACCAAGAGAGAAGTTCAGGAACTCAAGGAAGAGCTTGAAATCAGGGAAGAAGAGTTAGAGGTTGAGAAGGCAGATCTGCTGGACCAGAAATCAGAGCTTGATGTCAAGGTTTCCGGACTTCGTTCCATAGCGGCGGATTATGAGACACAGATTGCATCGGCAAGAAGAGAAGCGGATGCATATGCTGCAAAGATCCGTCAGCAGAATGCCGAAGTAAAGGCAATCGAGGCACAGAGAGCAGCACTTTTGAAAGAAGAACAAAAGAAGCTGAATCCGGCGGCAGCTACACCCACGAATACTTCCACGCAGACGGCATCTGCACCCGGAGGTACGGCAATCATGACCGGAAACATCGTTTCAGCAGGTCCGAATGCCAGATTCCACGGCGCACAGTATCAGGTGGATGTCGGCGTCATCACCTCCGCACCCGGTTCCGAAAAGGGTAAGGAAGTTGCCATGTATGCCATCCAGTTCCTTGGAAATCCGTATGTACATGCCGGTCGTTCCTTAATCACAGGTACCGACTGCTCCGGTTTTACATCCCTTGTTTACAAGCACTTCGGCATCAATATTTCCCCGGGTGTTGCTTATCAGAGATACGAAGGACGTTCCGTTTCCGCGGCGGACATGCAGCCCGGCGATGTTATCATTTATCCCGGACATGCAGCACTGTACCTGGGAAGCGGTAAGATTATTCACGCAAGTTCCTCCGCAACCGGAATCAAGATTTCCAACTGGAATTACCGTTCCTATGTGGATATCCGCAGAATGCTGTAGGGACATGAGTTATTAGAACGTAGCGATTTTTTCATAAAAAATACAAGTCCGGAATGCTTTCATGCCTTGAAGGGACTTGACATTAGTGATAAAATTATTTTTTGTGCTGACACAATAATACTAAGGAAGTGACGTGCCTATATGGAACGGAAATTTTATATCGTATGCGGGCACTACGGATGCGGAAAGTCCAATTACTCCATTAATCTGGCGCTGGACCTTGCCGGGCAGGGAAGAAAAGTAATCCTGATGGATTTGGATTTGGTCAATCCGTATTTCCTGTCTTCCCAGTATAAAGAGATGCTGGAGGAGAAAGGAATTCAGGTGATTGCACCGATGTTTGCGAACTCCAATGTGGAAACACCGGCGTTGCCTGCGGAAATGAATTTGGTCTTCGAAACGGACAAGGATGTCGTAATGGATGTCGGCGGAGACGATGCGGGTTCGGTGGTGCTGGGACGGTACCATGAGCAGCTTGCAAAAGTCGACTACGAGATGATTTATTTAATCAACCATTACCGGAATTTAACGGCAAGTCCGGAAGAAACAGCGGAAGTACTTCGGGAAATTGAGGCGGCTTCGAGATGCAAAGGATCTTACATAGTTGCCAATTCCCATCTAAAACAGGAAACGGATTACGAGACGGTGAAGAACGCAATTCCTTATGCGAAAAAGACCGCGGAGGAATTAAATCTTCCCTTGAAAGCAGTTACGATTCCTGCATATTTAACACATGATGACCGAGTGAAGAAGCTGATGGAACAGGAAGATGTTACATGGTACCCTGTGGAGATTTATGTGAAGGCTCCCTGGGAATAGTTCAATCGTTTCGGCGTGATCTCGGTTTTTCCATGGGATGTGGAAGTTGAATATTTTTTAGAATAGTTTTAT
>CADANR010000124.1 GCA_902789265.1 uncultured Lachnospiraceae bacterium
TCATCCGGATAAAGCTCGTTGTACAGTTTTTCGCTCAGAATAATCGTTCCTGTACTTAAGAACTTGTTATATTCCGTCACACCGGCAACTTTAAGTGTTTTCTTTCTTGGGAAAATACCCGTGTTGTGGAATGCCAGATCTACGGTATCTCCTTCCTTTAATCCGAGCACCGTTGCCTTCTGAATATCAATAATCATTTCATCTTCTCCGATTTCATCCGGCAATTTTCCATACTGTTTATATTTATCTGTCTTCGGAAGCGAAAGAACATCTACATCAAAATCTTCCCCGTTAAAAGAAACGGCATCACTCGTCACATAAATATACTCTGCTTCACGAACATCTTCTATTTCCTTTAAGTACTCATATTTTCCTGTTTTTAAATAAGCCGCTTCAATAATGACGTCAGCATCATATACCGGTCTTTTTACCGTAGTAACCACCGAATTTCCCAGGACAAAAATAGCCGCAGATGCCGTAATCGCTGCAATTGCCAAAACTGCGTTGCTGGAATTCGGTTTCTTGCTTCCGGTCTCAAATGCCGCAAGTTCCGCTACCGGCATTTTTGTGCGTCTGAAAATCTTTGCAAGAAGAAGGGTTATCTCTCTGACAATAAACTGAATTGATAATGCGCCGCCCAAAATTAAAAGGAGAACGGAAGCAATTGAAACCGGGAGATTTTTTATTGTAAATCCGAGTATAAAACCTCCGACCATAAGTACAAATCCCAAAACGGTTTTAAATACCGAAACCTTATATTCTCCGTCTCGGGTATCAAAAATAATATCGCGGATGGATGTCTTTACAGCCTTAAGTATTTCCGCAAGCGGAACAAGAACCTGAATCAGAATGGCTCCTGCAATAACAAGCAGACACTTAAGCGGATTAACCGGTCCGATATCCGGAGCAGCTCCTGCCGCCCCGCCGATTTTGTTTAAAATAAAACCTCTTAAAACGAGATATAACAAAAATCCGATAATGCTTCCCGCAACTCCGTATATTACGTTTTCCAAAATCAGAATAAAGGTAGTCTTTCGCATGGACATTCCGATACTTCGAAGAGTTCCGATTACCGACATTCTTTCTACAACTATTTTTTCCACGAAGCTCACGGTTACAAAAACAACCAGTACAAAAACCAAAACAAAAACAAGATATAACACGTATGTAATATTCGTAAGAAGTTTTTGAAGGGATTCCGGAAGATATGCCTTGGTCAAAACTATGTTGGGATGATTTTCCTCCATAAACTTTTCAAATTCTTCCCTGTCCGTATCTTCCACACCTAAAATTCCGGCCGTGTATGTATACTGACCTAATAATTCGGAACACTGATGATCGTTGATATATCCGGACATTTCCCCAATATAGTCTTCATTGTCATAAATATTGACCACGGTAAGGGGTACCGCTTCTTCCTCCGAATTATATACAACCAGTTCATCACCAATCTGATATCCGTATTTTTCACTGTACTTCTTGCTGATGGCAACTTCTCCGTCATTCGGAAGCGTTTCCATCCGTAAGGCTTTCAGCTGACGCGCTGCGTCCGGATTACTGAAAGAATACAGATTGACAGAATCCGTGATTGCATAATTATATAGTTTCTCGTCTCTTGTAATCTCACGTTTTTTTACTGCCCTTTTTCCGACAAACTGTGCCGGAACCGTGCCTTCAAATAAAGCATCGGTAATTCCCTCCGTGCCGAAATAAACAATAAGATAATCCGCACCGCCGACATATTTTTCACCAAAGTTATCAAAAACTTCTCCAAGTGTACTGCCAAGATCCAGTGCGAGGAAACCGGCAAAACATGCTACTATCATACAAATCATAATGACAATAAGTCTTCCGGGTTTCGCAAAAATGTTTTTGAATAAATATTTAAACAACATCGCTTACCACCTCCGTACACGTTTTTCCGGTTCAATATACATGGGATCTCCCTCTTTCACACCGTATATTTCATAAAACTCATCAAAGCACGCCACTACGGCATTCACTCTGACATTGCTCGGTGCATGTACATCCGTCTCCAAAATGCTTTTTGCTGCAGTATCCGTAATAAGGGAGCTCCATGTGTGTGCATAAGACTCAAGTGCGGTTTTTTGTGAAGCCTTATCTCCTGCTATGGAAAGAACACATTGCAAACCGCTGATGTCTGCAAAATTCTCGGCAAGCGTAAGTTTCCCGTCTACATGTGATCCGAGAACCGTAAATGTATTATAGTATTCGATTGCTGTTTCCTGTTTTAGTTTAAATGCATCCATATCCGCCTTCGGCATCGCATCGGGAGAATAATTGCCGTGTGAATCAAACAATACTCCGTTGCTGTCAAAAGCATGGGAAATCTCATGACCGATAATGGAACCGATGGCTCCGAGATTCCACGCATAGTCTGCATTTGCATCAAAAACTCTTTTATTTATAATCGCAGCCGTTATTACGATAGAGTTCTCTGTAGGAAGATAACATGCATTCACCGTAATCGGACTCATATCGTCAAAACCGTTATAAACGTTTTTTTGAAATAATTCGTCATAACTCTTGTTCGTCTGGTATGCCGAGACGCTGTACATGGTCTGAAGCAGAGTCTCCCGGATCAGGTCAGCCTCTTTCGGATTGGCTTCTCTCTTTTCTCCGCAGCCGATGAAAAATTTCATGTTATCCAGTTTCTCGGTAAGATAACTCTTCCCTTCACCCGAAAGCCAGTCTGCATCTTCTATCAGAACCCTGTACTCAGCAACCATGTCGTTACACATTTTGGTTATTATTTCTTTATCTTTCTCCGTGAAATATTTTTCTGCATAAATGTCACTGATCTCACTTTGAAAATATTTCGAAATAAGCCTGATGGTCCTTTTTTCAGGCGAAAGACCTTCCAAACCTTCAAACGTATATTTCGTCGGAAGAAGATAGGAATTACCGCTAAGAAAATGAATAAGCGCAATGTCTTTCCATGCCTGAACATGTTCTTCATCAACCAGACGGTCAATTTCCCAAAAAAGACCGGGATCGGAAATTGCGATTTTATCCGGCAGTTTTCCGTCATATCCCACAGAATAAAGAAGCTGCTCATAGGAAAGGTTTTTCAGATTCTTCTCGCATTCTTCTTTGGAATACAGATGATACATTTCATAGTATTTCTTGTCTCCGCTTAGAATCAGGGGATCCGCACAGCCTGCCAGATCATAGTATAAGTAAATGACATCCGTAGCCCTGTCCTTCGCTTCATCCGAAGTGATATCACATAATTTAAGATAGGATTCAAAATTATCTCTGTATGAAACGCCTTTTATGTCAGAATCTTTTATTTCTGCCATGTCTGCCAGGGGATAAAAATCAAAAGAGATGACTTTTTCACTCGTATCATAAAGGTTGCTGTCTACACTGGCCATAAGGAATGTACTAAGACCGTAATCCTTTGCCAGATCGTGCCACAGATTTAACAAATCTTCTTTGTCTTCCACGGCATTGATTTTATCAATGATTTCCTCAACAAATGCCGTATCCGATGCCTCATTGCTCTGTTTGTCACTGAGTGCTTTGTAAGTCAGCCAGTACATATCGTGAATCATCTGCTCATTGCTGCCCTTCGGAAACTCTTCCTCACTGTCGGCAATTTCCTTAATGATTGCTTCAACCTGTTCATCCGTTTCCTCGCCAATCAGTCCGAGTGTGCTGATTCTCTCCTGATTGGATTTCAGCTCCATTTGCATGATATCGTTTGCATTGATATATCCGTAGAAATCATTTGCAGGTGAAAGCGAAGCAATATAGTCTTCGCTTTCAGACGTGATTTCTTCACCGGAATTTACCGAAGATACGCCTGGTTCAGACGTTTGCCTTCCGCTGCAGCCGGACAGCAATATGCATCCGATAAGCAGAAGCGACACAATTCCCTTCATTCTTTTTCTTTTCATGAAATTTCCCCTTTTCCCACTTGATTTGTGACACCTTTTTTTGATAAAGATACCGTTTAAACCTGTTCCCAAAAATATCAAAAGAAAAACTATTTTAAATTATACTTTAAGACACAGCAAGCAGATATATATGCGTCGCAAACAACTTGTATATTGTTCGATATGACTTGTCCACTTATCTTCCATATGATAAACTAATGGCATAAAATTCCTGAAAACCAAAACAAAAAGAGGAAATACGAATGAACAAACAGGAAATCGCCGAACTGTCAATGGAAATCGTTCAGACTTATTATCAGAATAATACGAAACCCTTTTTAGACTATGTAGATGAGAAAGTCCTTTGGTACGGACCGGCCAAAGGGCAATTTTTACAAGGGCGGCTTTTACAAGGGCGGCAATCATTACTGGATGCCTGGGGAAATGAATATAATCCCCTGACATTTTCATTGGGAAATATCTGCCTTGACAGTATTTCAACCAACACTTCTTTCTGTGAAGTACTTCTGTCCTTCCCCGTAACAACTCATTTCCCTAACGGCGATCATATTTCCGTTGATCAGATTATCCATCTTACCTGGTGTGAACGCAAACGGGAGGACAAAATTGTCCCCCGGATGCTTGTCATTCATGTCTCCAATCTTTATCAACAGCATGAATCCGACAAAATCTATCCCGTACATTTCAATGAAGTATATAACGGATATACACCCATGGCAGAAAAGGAGCAGCATATCTTTTTCAAAGGAACCAATTCATCAAATATGTATCTGTTTGCCAATACGATTCTGTATGCGGAAAGCACGGATTACGGCCGTCACTCCGTTCTTCATACCGTCACCAATGACGAATACAAGATAAACTCTTCCATATCGGAACTTGAAAAGAATCATCCTGACTTCTTCCTCCGGGCGCACAAATGCTATCTGGTTAATCCGCAGCATATTACGGGTATTGAACGGTTTAAATGTATCCTTACAAACGGAAAAGAAATCCCTGTCCCCGAAAAAAAATACACCGCCTTCAAAAAGACGGTGCAGGATATGATGAAAAAATAAGCTTCAAAAAGCTTAGTGCACAGGTAAGTGCACAAACTAAAATGATACTTTAATCCACATTTACTTCTTCACCGAGCCATTCACTCATTATTTCGAAAGCTTCTTTCCTCGAATCTTCGGGAAGATTGCTCATTTTCGAAGTATGCGGATAATCGGGATTTATGAAGTACTTTATATTCTCATTTGCTATTTCATCGGGTGTAAGCCCTACACTTCTCCAGGGATCCGTGCCACCGAATATCATCATATGTTTCGTTTTAGTAACCGACATCGATTCAACCAGAGACTGCCGAAATGTTCCGTCATAAATAAAAGTCTTTATTCTTCTTCATTAAATACAACGTTTATAAGAAAATTCTCTTCCATATCCTCAGAAACGGATAGTTTATCACCTAATCCCTCTTCTTCAAGTGCTTTACGAAGATATGAGAAATCATAATAATACTGTCCATACTCTTTTGCGGTACCGATGTAATACGGGTATGCTACAAAATCAGTTGCCCAGTCACTGGGTTTCTGAATCTTTAAAAGGAGTTTATAGATCGCTTTACGTTTTGATTTTATTTCTTTCTGAGAATTTTCAGGCATATCGAGAACAGTACTTATCTTGTCAAAATATAAACCATACTGCCAAACCTGAACACCCGATTCTAAAACAACAAGATCATATAATACACCGGAAGAGACACCGTCAACGTAATTATTCTTTTTGAGAACTTTTTCAAAATCGGGAAGCAGGTCATCTTTGTATCTCATTGCCTCAACCTGAAACTTTGTAACGAGATCTCTTTTATTCTTTGCTTCTTCAGCGCCATATGCCGTTTCGCCTATTTCATTGTTAACGAAATCATAAAATCGTTTATCTTCATCAAGGCCGTCAGAACAGGGAGCAACATAAGCAAGATAAACAGACATGTCATCCGGAAAATAGTATCCGTATGTATTGCACATAAGACCGCCCCGGCTGGTTCCCTGTGCAATCCATTTTTCTCCGAGTACCGAGCTGAGTTCGGTATATATTTTGTGATAATCATTTGCTGAATTCTCGGAAGTTAAATATTCCCAATATTCCGTACTCTCATTGCTCATATCGGAAGGTCGCGAATCTCCGAAGAAACGCTGCTCAACATTAATGTAATTTCCGTCAAACAGATATACCGTTTCCTGAACGGAATCCATGAGAAAAGCAAATTTGCTCCATTTATCGTTCAGACAATATCCGTTCGTTTCCATCACATTGATTCTTGGGTTTTTGTTTATGGAAACTTCCACTCTTTGAGGAAATGTTCCCTTTGACGGATCGTTCCAATCTAACGGCTGCTCGAATGTAACCATGTATTTTTCAGCGTAAACATGCATGTTAATGTTAAATACAGTCTTTACATCGGTAACACCGTCCAGAGATTTTAACTGCGCAATTCTCTCTGTATTGTGCGAAAAGCCTTTGTTGTATATGATAATACCGAGAATTACAATCGGAAGAAGTAATACCGTTAAAATTACGCTTAATATAATTTTTTTCTTTTTCGTTACTTTATTCTTCTTCATTTCTTCTCCCTCCCTTTTTATTTCCTTACAAATCGGAAAAAGTTACCCTTATCTTCTGCAGACATTTCGGAAATATACGCACGGTACTTGTTCGTCACATAATCATCCATACCGCTCTCAGTAAGGCTTTGAAGCATTTCCGCCGCTTCCCGTCTTCTTCCGAGATGGAACAATCTTACCGCTTCACGAAACACTGAAATGTTAGCCATTCGCTTTTTTTGTTCCTCTTCATCCAGGCAATCCAGGACTTCGTAAAGTGCCTTTACCTCATTGACACCGGCCACCTGAACTTCTCCCAGATAACGCAGGTGCAGTGAATCAGGATCACTCATACGGTCTACCGTATCTTTCGAAACAAGCATAGCCGTTTTAAACTGTTTGGTCAGACTTTCCATACGCGAACTGATATTAACCGTGTCGGAAATAACGGTACCGGAAAGTCTTTCGTCTTCTCCGACAATTCCGATTCTTGCCATTCCGGAATGAACTCCGATGCCGATATTAATATCACCGATTCCGATAGCCTTTGCCGTATCAGGATTTAATACAATCTCCCTGTAAAGTTCAATTCCGCAAAGTACCGCATCATCAGCATTCTCAAAAAGAGCCATGACGGCATCCCCGATATATTTATCCACGAAACCGTTGTGCTTTCGTATAATCGGCCCGGCCTTTCCGTAAATAATATTCACAAACTCAAAATTTTCCTTGGCGGTCATGATTTCCGAATTAATGGAAAAAGCACGAATGTCGAAAAACAAAACCGTCAGGTCGCGGCTCTTTGCATCCCCGAGTGCAAGGTCCGTAAATTTCTCTTTATCGAGATATTCCCGGAATTTTTCGGGAACGAATTTATAGTAGAATTTCTCGGTTTTATCCTTCTCATCAAACATCATTTCCAGGCTGTTCGCCATGGTATTTACCCGCGAACAGATTTCACCGAGTTCATCCTTTGATCTGTATTTGATTCTGGCAGAGAAATCACCCTCAGCTATTTTTTCGACTGTGTTTGTAGCTTTCTTTATTGTTCTGGAAATATAAACCGAGGTGATTATGGTAATCAGTATAAGTGCAGCTGCAATCAGGATAATGTACTGAGCAATGTTTAAGAATACATCACGTCTTAAGACGAAGAAGCTCCATGGATCCGTCTGCACTCTGAGCAGATATCTTCCGCAACCGCTCGCATCATGAATCAATCCGTATGCATAGATACTGCTGTCTCTGGAATCCTTTGCCAAAAAATGGTTGACATCGCTAAACAGATAGTAATCCTCTTCCGTTACCGCAAGTTCCATTTCTTCTTTTGTAAGAAAATCTTCGCTGAAATAAAGCGGCTGAATTACCTTATCAGAGGTTCCGAGTACCGTTGCTCTTCCGTTATCATCAACATAAATGACGGAATAAACATAATCCCCTCTGTCTGTATCAAACTCCGCAAACATCTCATTTATTTTTTCGGATGCCGCGCCGGTTCCTTTTCCAAGCTCTTCAAAACCGGAAAAATCATATCCTTCAAATGCTGCCGTTGCAAGTTTGCAAACCAGTTTCACATCCCTTTCCGTCTTTTCAACATTATTGTCCTGAATGGAAGAATAAATCGTTACGGACACAATAATCGCCGGAATCAGCAGTACCGGAAGTGTAATCACAATCTGTTTGTACAGAAGCGTCTTTCTGCGGATAATCAGATTGATAATCAGTCCAAATAAGGCAAGATAAAATATTATGCCCATAATCATATTAAGCTTAACAAGAAAGTGCGATTTTAAAACAACCGTAATATCATCCCGCACGGCATCCGCACCTTCATAGGTATAAATGCCGCTTTTGCAGGCTATAAAAAGTGTATCCTTATTTCCCTTTTTAAAGGAATCAAGGCTTATGATTTCCTCGTTTTGCAAATCGAGAACTTCCGTTAAAGTCCCGTTTTCAAGGCAGTATATTTTACCGTCTTTGTCCGTCCTGCATACATAAATCCTGCCGTTGGAAACTGCAGCGCAGTCAAAAAAATTCTCCAGTTTGACATTACCCTCTTCCGCTTCAACCGTATAAATACATTTTTTCAGCGGTTCGTCAAAACCGGTCTGATAAACCTTTCCGTCCGTTTGCAAAAACAGAAAGCTTCCGTCTAACGGAATCACCATGGTGGTATAGTTTCCGTTTTCATCCGGCAGGTATGGCTTGCTTACTCTTACGTTTTCGGTTTCCGTATCAATCGAATAAAGCCTCGTTTCGGTTTTTGAGACAACGGCAAAAGTCAGTTCATGATTGTAATAATTCAGTTTGCCGATTTGGGAATGGCGTACCCGTTCCGAAAGGTCATATTTCAAATGAAAGAGCTTTTCACTCGATGCAAAACCGTCCTGATACCCTACAATAAACTCGTCCGTTACCATCGCTTCATTTTCCGATCGATAAAGAACATAACGGCCGTAAAACGAATGCCCGTCTCCCGCTTCAAAATCATGCGGGAATGTAACACCCGAATCAATTGTTGCATAGGGCAGACCGGCAATGAACTGCTCCTTCGAGACGATATCCGTAAGTGTAAAAATCTCATCATCCACGAATTCATCTACCCGGGAAAAAGAAAGAGCCGCGATTCCGTCTTCATTCACGGACGCCGAAATAATGTCACTTACCTGCATCTCTTCTTTTCTGAATCCGCTTGTAACGGAATTCGTTTTTGTTCCTGTTTTATCGGTACCGATTATAATCGCATGAAAAACAAAATATAAAAGAATGACAAGCAAAAACCAACGGGCTTTCCCGAATATCCGAAAGAAAATCCGCTTAAATTTTCCCTGTTTTTTTACAGACTTATGTTCGCTCATATTTAATATATTAACCTACAAGTTTTCCGCTGTCTAATCGAATAATTCTGTTCCCGAAAATATCAAAAGAAATACTATTTTAAATTATACTTTAAGACACAGCAAGCAGATATATATGCGTCGCAAACAACTTGTATATTGTTCGATATGACTTGAGACTTATTATCAGAATAATACGAAACCCTTTTTAGACTATGTAGATGAGAAAGTCCTTTGGTACGGACCGGCCAAAGGGCAATTTTTACAAGGGCGGCGCCAAAGGGCAATTTTTACAAGGGCGGCAATCATTACTGGATGCCTGGGAAGATGAATATAATCCCCTGACATTTTCATTGGGAAATATCCGCCTTGAGCGGTTTAAATGTATCCTTACAAACGGAAAAGAAATCCCTATACCCGAAAAAAAATACACCGCCTTTAAAAAGACGGTGCAAATCATCCGTCCGTTAGAGGATTCGAATCAAACACAGTTTCTGTAAACCTTTAAAATAAAGGGATTCATGCTCTTCTTTTTTTAAATACACAGTGAATACACACTTTCAATATTCAGTTGAGAAACACAAAAGAGACAATTATCTGTTCTCTTAAAGTGGCTTCTCAACTTTTTTATTCAACTATTAATTTCTACATTTGAGAAGCCATTATTATCCACTCAATTTACTTAAGGAAGGTAAGAATAATGGCATATGAATTAACTATAAAAACCGGAAACGATATCGTGGATGAAGTGGGTACACTTAACTTCACCGGTAATATTATTCCGGAAAGCTGGTATACGACCATTGTATCCAAAACAGGAAAAACAAACAGTCTGGCTATTCTTATTCTGTCTGACATTGTTTATTGGTACAGACCGTCTGAAATCAGAAATGAATCCGGCCTGTCGGTTCACTATGAGAAACGTTTCAGCGAAGATCTGTTACAGCGAAGTTACGAACAATTGTGTACGAAATTCAACATTACCAAAAAACAAGCTCGGGATTGTATTGTTTTTCTCGAAGAACTCGGAGTCATCAAAAGACATTTCCGAAAAATTGAATCTCCAAACGGACCACTGACGAATGTTATGTATCTGGAATTAATTCCTGCTGTCCTTAAACAACTCACCTTTCCGCTCGAAGATAAGGGTATCTACAAAAATGTAGACACGTCTCTACAAATTGATAAAGACGTCCCTACAAACACAGAGACACGTTCCAATAATTTTATAGAGACAAATACAAAGACTACTACAAAAAATACCACAGAGACTACTACA
>CADANR010000125.1 GCA_902789265.1 uncultured Lachnospiraceae bacterium
GAAATCAAGGGCGAAGGCACTGTTGCATTTATCAGTTACCTGCGTACCGATTCCACCCGCGTATCCGACGAAGCGAAAGCCATGGCGGAGAAATACATTTCTGCAAAATACGGCAAGGAGTATTGTATCGAAGAGGGTAAAGAGAAGAAGGAAGAGAAGCGTATCCAGGATGCACACGAAGCCATTCGTCCGACCGACATCGAGAGAACTCCGGAATCCGTTAAGAATATTTTATCGAGAGATCAGTACAGATTATATCAGCTCATCTGGAAACGCTTTACCGCGTCAAGGATGGCGGCGGCGATTTTTGAGACCGTTGCGGTACGGATTAAGGGAAATGAATATGTTTTCCGCGTAAGTGCATCGAAGGTTGCCTTTGACGGTTACAGAAGCGTATATGCGTCTGACGAGGATGAAAAGGCAGAGAACAACGCACTGCTTAACTCCATCACGAAGGATACGAAAGTCAAATTCGAGAAATTCGATTCGGAACAGCACTTTACACAGCCGCCCGCGCATTTTACAGAATCGAGTCTGGTACGTGCGATGGAAGATGCAGGAATCGGCCGTCCGTCCACTTATGCACCGACAATTTCGACCATCATGGGCAGACACTATGTGGTCAAGGAAAATAAAAACCTTTACGTTTCCGAGCTCGGCGAGGTTGTCAACAACCTGATGAAGGAGTCCTTCCCGGTAATCGTGGATACCGAGTTTACCGCGAACATGGAAGCACTTCTTGATAAAGTCGAAGAGGGAAGCGTTCAGTGGAAGACGATTATCCGCAATTTCTATCCGGATCTCGAAGAGGCGGTACAGGTTGCGGAAGAAAATCTGGATAAAATACATGTCGCAGACGAGGAATCTGATGAGGTTTGTGAACTCTGCGGACGCAAGATGGTTTATAAATACGGACCGCACGGCAAGTTCTTAGCCTGCCCCGGTTTCCCGGAATGCCGCAATACGAAGACAATTCTTGTGCGTATCGGTGTCAGCTGTCCGAAGTGTGGCAAGGATATCGTGGAGAGAAAGACCAAGAAGGGCCGCAGATACTACGGATGTGAGGGAGCGCCGGAGTGCGATTTTATGAGCTGGCAGAAACCGTCTGACAAGAAATGTCCGAAGTGCGGAAACGTACTTGTGGCGAAAGGCAATCAGCTGGTATGCGCGACCGAAGGTTGCGGTTATGCCGAAGATAAGCCGGCAGCTGCAGATAAGAACGAGTAATTTGCCCGGGCAGGGTGTTTTTGCAGAAAGCAATTAATTTTTTATAATTAAGAATTAGAAGTAGTAGACGTAATTGCTTTAAGAAGTGGTTACGGAGAACTGTCGGAGATATATATGGGAAATGTACAGTTACTTGACAGAACAAGAAAAATTGCCAGGTTGCTGCATGAGAATAACGAAGGAAAAGTTTTATTTGACGATATCTGCAGAGTGATTTGCGACTGCCTTGATGTCAACTGCCTGGTTCTTTCCAGAAAGGGAAAAATCTTAGGTATTCAGAGTTCACCTGTTTTACCCGAGATTGTGGAGCTTTTGGGAAATAAGGTCGGAGAGTTTGCGGACAGCGAACTGAATGCAAGATTCCTGGAGATTCTTTCCACCAAGGAAAATGTAAACCTTGAAACACTTGGCTTTGATGTAAGTGATGTGCCCGATTATAAGGGGCTGGTAACACCGATTCTTGTTGCAGGCGACAGACTTGGAACCTTATTCATGTATCGGAAGGCAAAGGAATTCGATATCGATGATATCATTCTCTGCGAGTATTCGACATCGGTAATCGGACTGGAGATGCTTCGGAGCGTATCCGAGGAGATTTCGGAAGAGAACCGGAAAGTGCAGGGGGCAAGATCCGCGGTTTCCACACTTTCGACATCCGAATTCGAAGCAATCGTGCAGGTATTCGATGAACTTAGCGGAATGGAAGGAATTCTCGTTGCAAGCAAGGTGGCGGACCGGATGGGAATCACCAGATCGGTTATCGTGAATGCGCTTCGTAAACTCGAGAGTGCCGGCGTCATTGAGGCAAAGTCCTCGGGCATGAAGGGGACATACATTAAGGTTATGAATGATGCGATTTTCGGGGAAATCGACAGAGTGAAGAAATAGAAATATAGTTCAGGAAGTACGAGAGGCAAGAAAGAGAAAAGCGAAAAGAATCGGATTATAAAAGAGGAGAATGCTTATGGCGAAAGGCATTTTAATCGTAGACGATGCGGCGTTCATGCGCATGGTAATAAAGAATATCCTGGTAAAAGAAGGCTACGAGGTTGTGGGGGAAGCGGCTGACGGCAAGGAAGCCGTGGCGTTATACAATGACTTGAAACCGGCGCTTGTTTTGCTGGATATCACCATGCCGGAAATGGACGGCATTGAAGCTTTGAAAAAGATTATCGCTGCTGACCCGCAAGCGAAGGTTGTTATGTGCTCGGCGCTCGGACAGTCTTCCATGGTAATCGAGGCGATTCAGGCGGGCGCGCGTGATTATATCGTAAAGCCCTTCCAGCCGGACCGCGTGCTTGAGGCGGTTTCGAAAGCATTAAAATAAAACCCTTTTGTGACGCATGTCGCAGAGGGTTTTTGTTGTTTTCTAATGCGGGGTTAATTACGGAAACAATGTTAGCATTAAGAATCCTGTATATTTGGGTAAAGAGTTTTGAATCAGTGAATGACTGAAAGGATAGCGTGTAAATGACAGACACGATTGTAGTAATTGCATCATCAACGGGAGGGCCGGGCGCACTTATGCAGGTTTTGCCGAAGCTCCCCAAGGACTTTCCTTATCCGGTCGTTGTGGTACAGCATATCTGGCCGGGCTTTGCAGGTAGCCTGAAAGACAGCCTGAAGGAAAAATGCATCCTTCCGGTCGCCGGTGCGGAAGAAGGCGGATTGATCGAGGCAGGACATATTTATGTGGCTCCATCCGAACATCATATTAAAATAAAAAAGATTCCGGCGAAGCATCATACCTTTACATATTTTGATGAGGAAACGAAAAAGGGCAGTGCAAGACCGAGTGCGGATATTTTACTGAAGTCGCTGGAAACCTCCGGTTATTCGAAGGTAATAGCCGTGATATTGACCGGAATGGGCAGTGACGGAACCGAAGGAATTCTGGAGCTTTCGACAAAGAAGGAAGTGAAGGTGATTGCGCAGGACGAGGCGTCATGTGTGGTATACGGAATGCCGGGGGCGATAGCAGAAAAGTTCGAAGATTGCGAGATTGTGGAGTTAGAGCATATTGCGGAACGAATAGTACAACTTGTTAACGGAGGGTGGACTTAAATGGATGTAAGTCAGTATTTGGAAATTTTTATAGATGAGGCAAAAGAGCATCTGGAGAATCTGAATACGCAGATTATGAATCTCGAGCAGGATGGGGAAAATATGGACACCATCAACGAGATTTTCCGTGCGGCCCACTCTTTAAAGGGAATGTCCGGAACGATGGGCTTTAAGCGGATGCAGACGCTGACGCATGACATGGAGGATGTTTTCTCCAAGGTGCGCGACGGAAATATCAAGGTCGATTCCGACATGGTGGATATTCTGTTCCAGTGCCTGGATGCGCTCGAAGCATATGTTTCGATTATCACGGAAACGGCTGATGAGGGCGATAATGACAATGCGCATTTGATTAAGGCATTGCAGGATATTTTAAGTAAAGAAGCAGGTTCGGCGAGTGGCGGTGACGGCGCTGCATCAGCTTCCGGGGACGGAAGTGAAGGCGGAGCAGCCGGCGCGAATGCTACCGGCGGAAATGGTTCTGCGGATGCTTCGGGTAGCGGAGATAACTCAAATGCGGAAAATCCGGCGAACGGCAGCGCAGGTGCATCCGCTTCAGATGAGAAGCATAAATGGAAACAGATTAAAATCGGGAATGTTGAAAAGAATGCGATTGAGGACGCAGTAAAGGAAGGCCTGTTTGCGTACGGCATCAGTATTTTTGTACAGGAAAGCTGTCTTCTGAAAGCGGCGCGTGCATTCCTGGTATTTCGTGCCATGGAAGAACTCGGCGAGGTAATTTTATCCGTGCCGAGCGTACAGGATATTGAAGATGAGCGGTTTGACCGGGATTTCAGTGTGATTTTCCTGACCGACCAGCCGTTGGAAAAAGTCATTGATGCGATTAAAAACGTATCCGAAATCGAGGATGCGGTCGGAGATAAAGTAACATTTGAGGATGCCGAAAAGACGGCCGGTGCGGCAGGTACTGCGGGAGGCGACGGAAGCAATGCTGCAGCCGGAACTGCAGGGGCAGGTGCCGGCGGAACGGGACCCGCAGGAGCAGGCGCAGGTGCTGTCGGTGCAGGAAAAGGTGCACAGGGCGGTAAGGGTGCCCAGGGTGCAGGCGGCAAGCCCGAGGGCAAGAAAGCCATGGGCAAGCCCGTCGTAAACCGTACGGTACGTGTGGATATAGAAAAACTCGATTCGTTGATGAACTTAGTCAGCGAGCTTATTATTTCCAAGAACTCGCTTGTCAGCGTTGCGGAGACCGAAATCGGTGCAAGCTCCCTTGCATTCAATGAACAGATTGAGTACTTAGAGTCCGTGACCACATCCCTTCACGAATCGGTTATGAAGGTCCGCATGGTGCCGATTGAATCGGTTGTTACCAAGTTCCCGAGAATGATTCGTGACTTATCGAAGAAGCTTGATAAAAAGATGGAATTATACATGACCGGTGAGGACACCGAGCTTGACCGTACCGTGGTGGATGAAATCGGCGATCCGCTGATGCATCTTTTACGTAATTCGGCGGATCATGGACTGGAAAGCGCAGAAGTACGTGCGAAACGCGGGAAACCCGAGGTTGGCTCGATTTTTCTGGATGCATACCAGGACGGTAACAATGTCGTGATTGAAGTGCGTGATGACGGAAACGGCATCGATGTCGAGGCGGTTAAGAATAAGGCAATCGAGAAGGGAAAAATCACGCAGGAGCAGGCGGATGCCATGTCGGAGAAAGAGGCAATCGACCTTTTGTTCCAGCCGAGTTTTTCTACGGCAAAGCAGGTTTCGGATGTGTCCGGACGCGGCGTCGGGCTTGACGTTGTAAAGAGTAAAATTGAATCCCTTTCCGGTGAGGTGGAAGTGCGCACGAAGCTCGGCGAGGGCTCTACATTTACGATTCGTCTTCCGTTAACACTTGCCATTATTCAGACTTTGATGGTTGTTGTAGGCGGCGAGAAATATGCGATTTCCTTAGGTTCCATTCAGACGATTGAGAGCATTCCGGTCGGGGATGTGAAGACCGTACAGGGCAAGGAAGTGATTTACCTTCGTGGCAATGTGATTCCGCTTGTGCGCTTAACGAAAGAACTTGATGTGGAAAG
>CADANR010000126.1 GCA_902789265.1 uncultured Lachnospiraceae bacterium
AGTATGAAAAAGAGAAGAATTGTTTTCGGAGCAGCTTCTTTGTTGCTTCTTGGAATTGAAATAATTATAGGATTGTATGCATCCGGCTGGATTAGAAACTATTTGGGAGATGTACTGGTCGTTATATTAATCTATACACTTTGCAGAACGATTAGTCCGGGAAAGCCGCATAAATGGTTTATACTTCCGACAGCAATTCTTATATTTGCCTTTATCGTTGAATTTCTTCAGTTGTGGGGATTCTGCGACAGGTTCGGGATAACAAACAGGTTATTGCGAATTATAATAGGAACAGGGTTTTCGGTTGTAGATTTATTAAGCTATTTTATTGGAATACTGCCGTGCTTTTTGATAGAAATCTTTATTAATCGAAAGGCTCTGTCATAGTAAATGGTTGATAAAACGTGAAATTCAACTATTAGTTGCTATTATACCATACCTTCCTACGATATATGCTTTGTCAAACTTCATTATTTCTCCTCTGAATGAGCACGCTTCTAAAATTTGCACCCTTAAGCGGCTGAATCGGTATCCATACATTCAATTATACCAAAGGAGAATCCAAACGAATACGAAAAAAGTGTTTATCTAATGAAACTATAAATTCAATCAATAATTTAAGATTTTTCTTGAAATAAATTTTAAATTAAATTAGCCTTTTCTTAGGACGTCCAAATCGAAACCAGGAGGAGGCTTTTTTGATGAATAAGGAACAACTGCATGGATATATTTCCGAAAGCACCGGAAATGAAAGTAACATCTGCCAGATCTATGCGCTGAAAGACGGAAAAACCGTCTGTGACGATTGCTGGCACGGATTTACGACAGAGGATGCAGCGAATGTTAACTCTGTGACGAAAGGAGTGGTTTCCCTGCTTGCGGGAATCGCTTTGGACAAGGGATATATTGAGAGCATCGATCAGAAGGTGATGGATTATTTTCCGGATTACACGGTTAAGCGCGGAGAGAAAACAATCTATGAGGTAACCGTAAGACATCTTCTGACCATGACGGCTCCGTACAAGGGAAAGTCGGAACCGTGGAAAAGGGTGTGTACTTCCGAAGACTGGACGCTTACGATTCTTGATTATCTCGGAGGCCGTGCCGGAATCACGGGAGAGTTTAGGTATGCAACTCTCGGAATCCAGATTCTTGTGGGAATAATAGAAAGAGCGACCGGCGAGAAATGTATTGATTTTGCCAACAGGAATCTTTTTGAGCCGTTGAATCTGCACAAACGTATACTGCATGGGGACAGCTCAAAAGAAGACCAGTTTGATTATTTCATGAACAGGAACCCGAGAAAATATGAGTGGTACTCGGATCCTCAGGATACGGTTACCGCCGGCTGGGGCTTATGTATGTCGGCAAAGGATATGGCGGTTATCGGAGATCTGGTACTAAAGAACGGGCTTTATAACGGACAAAGAATTGTATCGGAAAAATACATACAGGACATGACTGCGCCGCACCTGAAACTTGGTGAGCGCTTCGGATACATGAATTACGGATACCTTTGGTATAAACCGTTTGATGACAGGGAGGTTTATGCGGCCATCGGTGACTCCGGCAATATTATCTACACAAACAAAGAAAAAAACATATCCGTGGGAATAACGGGTACGTTCAAACCCAGGATTTTTGACAGGGTTGATTTCATAGAGAATAAAGTATTGCCCGCGATTGACGAGTGTAAAGAGTAAATTATAGATTTCTCGGCAGAAGTTTTGTTGAGTAGTAATACCGGTGCCCCTAAGGACAATCCATAAAAACAACATGTGTTATTCGTAGTTTATTCATAAGAATAAAACACGAAAGAGGAATGTGTTATGGAACAGATAAAAACGATTAAGAAAAGAACGGTTAAGAAAAGAACGGTTAAGACGGTAATCCTCGCAATGATAGCGTTGCTTGGCGCTTTTGTTTTTGTGGGCTGCACTTCCCGAAGCGGCGGTACGGCACCGGTTTATTATTCATATAAAGTGAAGGACATCAATCATTGCGGATTTTTCTATATTTCGAAAACCACCTATTACGGAAACAGAGTCGAGTTTGACGTAAACAGCAGGTATGACATAAGCGGAATGAATTTCAGCACTCCGGACGATCCGAATGCAACGGTGGATTTTAAGAATAATACGGTGATTCTGTACTCAGATATTCCGAATGATATTTCATCGCTGGAAGTTTCGAACGGCTGGTTCGAGATTAATTTCCGTTATCTGGATACGAGTGAATACGCATGCATCTGGCGTACATGGGCAGATGATCTCGGCTGGGTTGAGTATGAAGGTGATACGGACAAGTATTATACAGAAGAAGAGAAAGAGCAGCAAAGAGAGGCTGCCAAGAGAGCGGAGGAATTAAGAAAACAGGCTGAAAAAGAAGACGAGGAGCTCTTTCCCGTATTTCAGGGAAAATGGGTGAGTGATGACGGAGATTATTTTGATATTTATGATGCCGGATCGAGTCATGGATTTACGCGACACGGAGTGAGATACCATCAGAATGATCCTGAATATACTGAGGAATATGATTATTTTAAATTTTCCAAATTCGGTGGAGAAAACCAATATCGAATGCTCTATACGACGGAAGATACCTGGGGTATACAGATTGCTTATGATATCGAATACGACGGGGGAAATTCGTTTCTGTATTTGGGGAAAGAGTTTACCAGAGCCGGTGAAAGCGCGGAATCACAAAAAAGCAATCGTACAAGAGAGTATTTTGATAATCTTGATAAAGAAAGCTCATATGATAAAATCGTTGAAGAACTGGGACCGTGCGGTTTCAGAGGATCGGGAATAATTTACAATATCTGGCAACTGGACGACGGAACGGAAGCCAGGGTTGTATTTGACAGCGAGGGCAAAATTGTCATGATTTATATTGCCGATGAAGATAATAATGTAGAACGGATTTATAAGAGAGAATATTGATGGCGAGATTTATGTTCTTCTCTTGAATCCGGTAACTCTGTAATAGTCTGATTTCGCTTTATACATTTCTTCGTCTGCCTCATTGGCCAGCTGCTCACAGCTAAGACCCGGGAACTCGGAAGCAATGGCGAATCCGGAAGATAAGCTGATTGTTTTTACTTCTTTTCCTTTCCATGCAGCTGCTCTTTCGTTTAACTTCGGAATTAATTTTTCCGCCTGTGCACGATCCATTTGAGCGAATACAACAAACTCGTCTCCGCCGATTCGATAAACGCAGCCATAATCTTTAAAAGTCTTTTCGATACATTCTGCCGAGCCACGGATTAATTCATCTCCGGCATCATGTCCGAGTGTATCGTTCGTTCTTTTTAATCCGTCAATATCAATCAGAAAAACGGTCAGATTATCCGGGAGTTTTGGCATCGCATCGTATTCGTTTAATTTTTGCGAATATGCATATCGGCTCTTCGCCCCGGTCAGCGAATCTGTTGTAATTAAAACCGACTGCTCCTGAATCTTCTTATCCGAACGAAGCTGGGAATACTCCGAATAATGGATGAATAAAAGCGTTGCGCCCACGGAAAGAGTAATATAAGCCGTTCGGAATTCCTTACCAAACAGTTCCTGAATTCCGATTCCCGCAATTACAAGAACCAATACGCCGAACAACGATAGTCTGTTATGTTTGCTGAATTTTAATCCGTACAAAATAAACTGGATAATTACGATGACAAGAATTGTAAAATATTCGACCATATAAAAAACATAGAGCGGTCCGTGGGAATAATAATGATTTGCATCGACTGTAACCATCCATCCCGTGAATATGGAAACAATCTGAAATACAATATTAAGACCGAGAATGCCCTGCAGTACCTTACTGAATTTATTCCGGATTTGTAACTGCGCGACAATTGCACCGCCGGCAAGCGGTGTGTGAATATAATCCATTGCCTTTACAAGTACTATGACCCATGCCGGAACATTCACGTTTCCGTTTATCTTCAGACCGACCAGCTCTGCCAACGCTGAAATTGCAATCAGCAAATAAGAAATATAAAATATTTTTTTATCCGGTTTCTTGATCCGGTTATTCTCCCAGACCAGAATGATTAAAACTCCAAGCGTCATCCAGGATATAAGAATTATGGATGAATAATAATCAAACATATGAAATCCCCTGTTTCTCTGTTTATCTGCATTAATAATATAACATAAGATGTTAAAAATCACAAAACAGACAGACATGAATTGTGGTATAATTGGAAATAGTTATGAATCATGTACTAGGAGAAAAGTTATGAAACTCGTTAATCTGAAATGTCCGAACTGTGACGGGATTCTTACGAAAAAAGATGATGCTTTGCACTGTGAATCCTGCGGTGCAATTTTTGCGATTGATTACGATGAATCGGATGTCGAAATCGAAAGACTTCGCATGGAGGCTGCAAAGGAGAAAGACGGGAATGCAGCTGCCACTACGGACAAGTCAGGGAAAAATGTAAAAGGCGTCCGCCTGGCGATTATTATAATACTGTTGTTCTTTATTGCGATTCCTTTTGCTTTTATGGGAATAGTAATGTTTCAGAATAAAATGATGGCCGGATTTTTTTCCTCGGTTGAGGAAGAAGAGGAAGAAAAAGTAGTTGAGAATTATAATGTCACACCGGATGACGTAAACGGAATGCTTGATGAATTCATCGAGTCCGGAAAAATCGTACAGATGAATATCGAGCAATGTGCTTATTGGGATTTGAATTCCGCAGTTAAAAATTATGACAAAACGGATGCAGAGTTTGAGTCGGCATATCTGATTACGGATATTCCGAACGAAAACCCCAAAAAGACAAATCGGCTGGTGATTATTTACCGGGTTACCTGGAATAATGAAAATTTAGGGGATAAAATCTGTTATGATGCAGTTTACTTTGAAGGATTGAAGGTAAATCCGAACGGTGGCGTAATCAGTAATTTTGACGGAGAAACCATTACCAGAAGCGATGCTGCATGGGGATGGTCCATGGCATACAGCTTTGAAGATTTGAATCAGTGCTATCGGGAGAATGTAACGGCTCTTGGTGGAAAAGTTGAAAAACTGACCAATAAATAAATTTTTATGCCTCATTCATATGGGGGGAAAGGAAAGAAAATGACTATTGAAGAAAGCGTAAAGAAGGATCCAACGAAATTTCAGGAAGCACTGGAGGGAACTACTCCTGCAGTACAGGAAGCATTAGTTGAACTAAGTCAAAAATTCGACACGATTTTCGGCAGCGTGATTAAACAGTATGCCGAGAGCGAGCAGCTTGAAGTGAATATGGCTGAGATTCCGAACTATAAGACTTTAAATAAGCTTATTACCGGGAAGAT
>CADANR010000127.1 GCA_902789265.1 uncultured Lachnospiraceae bacterium
GGGCGGCGGACATTCCGGCTGCGCACATTCTTCCTGCGCATGCGCCTGTGCGTGTGCCTGTGCTGGCGGCGGTCGTGCCGGATGTACGACGAAGGATTTCTATAAGACAAATCTGAAAATGAAATACTTTGAAGAGAATAAGTAGAAGCTGCGTTCGGATGAATCAGAATGAAACAGGGTGAATAAGATTAACCGAAAAATGATACTGTTTGAAGAACAGAGGAATACAAAGCGGATATGAAAGAAATCTATAGTATTATAAAAAATAAGAAAATCGGATACGGACTTCTTGCCGTCCTGATAGCGGGAATGCTTGCCACATCGCTGTTTGCATTTCATGTCTATGCTGAACCGGAAAGCGGATCGGAGACGGGCAGTGAAACGGGCTCGGAAACGGGCAGTGAAACTGGTTCGGAAATCGAAAGCGGATCAGAAGAGGGGAGCGGCGAGATTCCATCCATGGTAGTGATTACTCCCCAGGACCTGTATCCGGATTTAAGCGACAAGGATTTACGCGATGAGGAATTCATGTTGCATGTAATCCAGAATATGAATAATAAATTAGACTCCTTAAATAATCCGGCGGATGGTTCTTCGCCTGTTTCCAATACATATCCGATGACTGTCAGTCCGGCAAGCGGGGACCTTGATTTTATCTTAAATTACACGATTACCGTGGATGTCAATGAAGAAGATGCAACTCTCCATATGGTATATCATTTTGACTGGAAAGTATTAAATGATACCAAAGACGGACCGCTTGAATGGATTGCAATCGGTGTTCCGAATACGCACTGCAAGAATGTCAAAGCACTTTCCGACAACATTAAATCAATTAAATATACGGATACTTATCTGCAACAGAAAGGCTCCTTTGTCAAGATTGTGTTTAAAAAACCGCATTACAAGGATGAAGTGGTTTCCTTTGATTTTGAATTTACGCAGGATTACATGTATTTAATGAATGCCGAGAAAAAAGGGGAGACCGTCTACAGCTTTATCCCCGGATGGTTTGATAGTATTGCGGTGCAGCAGATGCAGATTCGCTGGAATGCGGACAAGGTCATTAAAGTATCTCCGTCACCGGAGAAAGACCCGGCTTGTGAGCTGATTGACGGATACTATGTCTGGACCACTCCTCTTAGAAAAATGCATAAATATCAGGTTGACATAACATATCCAAATGATGCCTTCGGATTTAATGTAAGCAAAGAGATTCAGCAGGTAGAACCGACCAGAAAGGAAATGGATGCGGCTTCCGTCATTATATGGACATTTGTCATTGCGTTATTTGCAATGGTCGGTATTCCGTATCTTTCCATGTTTATCAAGTGGAAGACGACTGCGGGACTGGACGGATATGAACCGACGAAAATATATACCATTATTGAATATTATAAGAACTGTCCGACTTGCGGGGCACCGAGAGCGGAAGGGTATGATAAATGCAAGTATTGTGAGACAAGCTTTATCAAGTCCGAGAGGAAAGTGGAAGAAGAAAAGGTTCCGAAGGATTTAAAGAAGCATTCCGGCGAAATCTTCTCCCACGACAAGAACGGAACTTATACGGCAAGCTTCCGCCCTTATACCGTAATCCGTGTTTCAAGCGGGTTAAGATCAAAACCGATTTCTTTCGGTGCATATGTACAAAAAGTCAATGCATCACGCGGAAGCGGAGGAGGCGGATGTGCACATTCTTCCTGCGCCTGTGCATGTGCCTGTGCGTGTGCCTGTGCAGGAGGCGGACGTGCCGGATGTACCGCCAAGGATTTTTATCATACGAACTTAAAACTGGAGTATTTCGACCAAAACAAAGACTAGAGCATGACCGAAGCTGAAAGGGGAAAAATCTTGAAATGAACGGCATGTTTCGGTATAATTAAGTGTATTTTATTATCATTCTCGTTCAGGTACGCGCTGTCCGCTTAAGGCAGTTAAGTACGTAACGAGCCATCACAAATTTACGGAGGTTTAAACCGGATGAGCAATGTAAAACGAGTATACGTTGAGAAGAAAGAGGAGTTTGCATCCGCAGCGCATGAACTTCTTCATGACTTAAAAAGCTATCTTGGGATAAAGGGAATCGAGTCGGTGCGGGTTTTAATCCGCTATGACGTGGAGAACATTTCGGAAGAGATTTATAAGAAAGCATGCAGGACCGTGTTTGCGGAGCCACCGGTAGATTTATTATACGAGGAAATCATTCCGGGAATCGAAGGCGCAAGAGTTTTCGGTGTGGAATACCTTCCCGGTCAGTATGACCAGCGTGCCGATTCCGCGGTACAGTGCGTACAGTTCTTAAAAGAGGATGAGAATCCGGTAATCAAGACTGCAACGACTTACGTTATTACGGGAAATGTTTCCGATGAGGAATTCGCCCAGATTAAGGCTTACTGTATTAACCCCGTGGACTCCAAGGAAACTTCCATGGAGAAACCCGAAACACTTGTCAGCGTTTTCCCGCAGGCACCGGATGTATCGATTTTTGAAGGCTTTACAACGATGCCGGAAGAAGAGTTTAAGGCGCTTTATGACAGTCTCGGACTTGCAATGACATATCGTGATTTTCAGTTTATCAGAGAACATTTCCTGACGGAAGAAAAAAGAGATCCGTCCGTTACAGAAATCAAGGTGCTTGATACCTACTGGTCCGACCATTGCCGTCACACAACTTTCTCAACGGAACTTAAGAACGTGGAATTCGAAGACGGCGATTATACGGCTCTTTTAAAGGGAACGTATGAAGATTATATGAAAACCCGCGAGGAACTGTTTGCGGGAAGAACCGATAAATTTGTATGTCTCATGGACCTTGCGCTTGTTGCAATGAAAAAATTAAAGGCGGAAGGCAAGCTTGAAGACATGGAAAAATCCGATGAAATCAATGCCTGCTCCATTGTAGTTCCGATTGATGTGGATCATCAGGACGGAAAAGGACCGGTAACGGAAGAGTGGTTAATCAATTTCAAAAATGAAACCCATAACCATCCGACCGAAATTGAGCCTTTCGGCGGCGCTGCAACATGCCTTGGCGGAGCCATCCGTGATCCGTTGTCAGGAAGAACATATGTATATCAGGCAATGCGTGTAACCGGTGCGGCAGATCCCACGGTTCCGAATTCCGAAACCTTAAAGGGCAAACTTTCCCAGAAAAAACTTGTGCGAGGTGCCGCTCACGGATATTCATCCTACGGAAACCAGATTGGTCTTGCAACCGGTTTGGTAAAAGAGATTTATCATCCGAATTATGTGGCTAAGAGAATGGAAATCGGTGCGGTTATGGGTGCAGCGCCGAGACGTGATGTAAAGAGACTTACTTCCGATCCCGGAGATGTGATTATTCTTCTCGGCGGACGTACCGGACGTGACGGCTGCGGCGGTGCAACCGGATCCTCCAAGGTTCATACCGTATCCTCTATCGAGACCTGCGGAGCAGAAGTACAGAAAGGTAATCCTCCGACAGAGCGTAAGATTCAGAGACTGTTCCGTCGCGGTGAAGTAAGCCGACTGATTAAGAAATGTAATGACTTTGGTGCGGGCGGTGTATCCGTTGCAATCGGAGAACTCGCAGACGGACTTAGGGTTGATCTTGATAAAGTGCCGAAAAAATATGAAGGTCTGGACGGAACCGAACTTGCGATTTCCGAATCCCAGGAGAGAATGGCAGTGGTTATCGATCCGAAGGACGTAGCGGAATTCATGAAATATGCCGCAGAGGAAAACTTAGAGGCAGTGGAAGTGGCGACGGTTACGGAAGATCCGAGACTTGTGCTTTGCTGGAGAGGAAAAGAAATCGTAAACATCTCCAGGGCATTCTTAAATACCAACGGTGCTCATCAGGAGACAGATGTATACGTAGACAGTCCGGTGAAGAATGAAGACTACTTCAGGAAGCAGGCAATTCCCGAAGTAAAGGATGCATTAAAGAGAGGCGATATCGAAGCTGCATTCAAGGCATCCGTTTCGGATCTGAATACATGTTCACAAAAGGGACTGGTGGAAATGTTCGACTCCTCTATCGGAGCAGGTTCCGTACTGATGCCTTACGGCGGTAAATATCAGTTGACCGAAACACAGGCAATGGTAGCAAAGGTACCGGTAATGGATGGCTTGACCGATGCAGTCACCATGATGAGTTATGGTCTGGATCCGTATCTTTCTTCCTGGAGCCCGTATCACGGTTCCATTTATGCAGTCATTTCCTCACTGTCCAAGATTGTGGCAGCAGGCGGCGATTATAAGAAAGTCCGTTTCACATTCCAGGAGTACTTTAGAAGAATGACGGAGAATCCGAAGCGCTGGAGCCAGCCTTTTGCAGCGTTGCTTGGTGCATACAGGGCTCAGATGGAATTTGGACTTCCCTCCATCGGCGGAAAGGACAGTATGTCCGGAACCTTCCAGGATATAGATGTACCTCCTACACTTTGCTCCTTCGCAGTAGACGTTGCGAAAGTAAACGATGTAATTACACCGGAATTAAAAAAGACCGGAGATTTCCTGGTATTGTTCCAGATTCCGAAGGACGGGGATGAAATCCCGAATTTCGCGAAAGTAAAAGAGATTTACGATACGGTTTATGCATTAAATCAGAATAAGAAGATTGCGGCAGCATATACCCTTGATTCCTACGGAATCGTACCTGCAGTTGCAAAAATGGCCTTCGGAAACGGTCTCGGTGTTTTATTTGATGAATCCTTATCGGCCGATGATTTATTCAAAAACCGTATGGGTGATATTCTTGTGGAGGTTTCTTCCGAGAGCCTTCTTGATATCAATATTCCGTTTATTTTGGTCGGTCATGTGGTAAAAGAGAACTTTACCTACAAAGATACTACGATAAGCGGAAACGAGCTTCTTGATGCATATAAGGGCAAACTTGAGAGAGTATTCCCTTCAAGAGCAACACAAAACAAGGACGCACTGGAAGATAAGCTTTATACGGAAGGCAGTGTTTACGTTTGCAAGAACAAGGTTGCAAAGCCGCATGTATTCATTCCGGTATTCCCCGGAACAAACTGTGAATATGATTCCACCAAAGCATTTGAGCGTGCAGGGGCAACCGTCACGACGAAGATTTTCCGTAATTTATCCGCTTCGGATATCCGGGAATCCGTGGAAGAATATGTATCTGAAATCGCAAAAGCTCAGATTATCATGTTCCCCGGCGGCTTCTCCGCAGGTGATGAACCGGACGGATCCGCGAAATTCTTTGCCACCGCATTCCAGAATGAAGCGTTGAAAGAAGCGGTTATGAAACTCTTAAATGAAAGAGACGGCCTGGCACTCGGTATCTGTAACGGATTCCAGGCACTCATCAAACTCGGATTGGTTCCTTACGGTGAGATAGTGGGACAGAAAGAGGATTCCCCGACACTGACCTTCAATACCATCAACCGCCACATTTCCAAGATGGCATATACCAAGGTGGTATCCAATAAATCGCCGTGGCTGGCACTTGCAAAGGTAGGAGAGACCTATACTTCCCCTGCATCACACGGAGAAGGAAGATTTGTAGCACCAAAAGATTGGATTGACAAGCTCTTTGAGAACGGTCAGGTAGCGACCAGATATGCGGACATCAACGGAAATATTTCCATGGATGAAGAGTGGAATATCAATGGTTCCTATGCTGCCATCGAAGGTATTACATCTCCGGACGGAAGAGTATT
>CADANR010000128.1 GCA_902789265.1 uncultured Lachnospiraceae bacterium
ACGGTACCGGGATTTAATACGCTGTGGCATCCCACTTCTACATTATCTCCTACCATTGCACCGAATTTCTTAAGACCTGTTTCAATCTGCTCGTCTTTGTTCTTTACAACAACCAAAGTCTTGTCGCTCTTTACGTTGGAAGTTACGGCACCTGCGCCCATGTGGGACTTGTATCCGAGAATGGAATCTCCGACATAGTTGTAATGAGGAACCTGAACATTATTGAAAAGAATGACATTCTTAAGTTCGGTGGAGTTTCCTACCACGCACTTCTTTCCGACAATTGCATTTCCGCGGATAAATGCACCGGGACGAACTTCGGTTTCCTCATCAATGATGCAGGGACCGAGAATGGTTGCGGTCGGATAAATCTTTGCGCTCTTTGCAATCCAGATATTTCCTTCTCTGCATTCGAATTTGTCCTTCGGTAAGGATTCGCCTAATTTTAAGATAAAAGTCTTAATTTCCGGCAATACTTCCCAGGGATATGTTTTTCCTTCGAATACTTCTGCTGCGTTGGTTTCCTCTAAGTTATAGAGATTTTTAATCATTAAAGCTTCTGACATGGTGAATTCCTCTCTTTCGTATTATTTATAAAATTTAGCCGCATAATCAAAATACTTGTATAAATCATTCTGATTACGAAGCGATTTCACTTTGTTGGTGTTTTCGGTTACAAAGGCGGACAGTTTCTTCATGTATTCGTCTTCCCTGATTTCACCGTTTGCAACCATGGTTAAGCCCTTCTCCCAGCTTGCCGTCAAGGACGGATTCAGCATCTGCACAATCGAATTTCCGACAACATCATGCACCATTTCACCGAGAAGCGTCGGCGTAATAATCTGTGTCTTTTTGTTCAGATTCAGATATTTAATATTAACAAGCTTGCTGATGATACCGTCTCTGGTTGCTGAGGTTCCGATTCCGCTTCCTTTGATCTGTGCACGGAGTTCTTCGTCCTCGATGAACTGACCGGCATTTTCCATGGCAAGAATCAGACTTCCGGAATTGTAACGCTTCGGCGGGGATGTTTCGCCTTCCTTAATTAAGAAGCCCGTAACAGGAAGCATTTCACCTTTCTTAAGCTTTGATAAGGCTTTTAAGAATTCCTCGTCACATTTTACGTCTTCGGTTTCATCGGGTTCCTGCGTTTCTCCCTGCTCGTCCGGATTTCCTTCGCCGTTTTTCTTTGATTCCTCATTTGATTCTTTTGCTTCGATTTTATCTTTTGCAAACGAATATGTCGTTACCTTTAAGTAACCCTCATCTTTCAGTACTTTAAAAGAACTGAAAAATTTCTCGCCCTTCATGGACGTGATTAACGATAATTTCTCATAAACCGCAGGCGGAAATAAGATGCTTAAAAATCTTCTTACGATAACTTCATATACCTTCTGAGCGGTAGGATTTAAGGATTTCAAGTTATTGAACCCCTGCCCGGTCGGAATGATTGCATAGTGGTCGGTAATCTGTTTGTCATTGACATACTTGGTTTTGGCGATATTTTTATACAGTCCCAAATCCAAAGCTTCCTGTGCCAGATTTCCGATGACCGCGTAATTGCGTAAGCCTTCGATATTCTTGTGAATCTCTTTGGCAATGGCTGTGGATAAGACTCTGGCATCGGTTCTTGGGTATGTTACAAGCTTTTTTTCGTAAAGTTCCTGAATGATATCAAGTGTCTGGCTCGGATCGATTTTAAATAGCTTGGAACAAATATTCTGTGCTTCTGCAAGGTTGAATAAAAGCGGGGGATTTTTCTTTTCTTTCTTTTTCTCGATATTCTCGATTAAGGATTCTCCCTTGTATTCCTCGCTCTTCCAATCGGCATTGTCCGTCACGTAATCAATTAAACCGATTGCATCCTTCTCTTCCTTAAAGCCGTTTTCCTTATAAAGCAGCGGAGAATTCTCGTATTTAGAGCCTTCCACGGCACGAAATTCACCTTCCACGGTGCTTCCGAATACATCATTTTTAATTAAAACGCGGTAAAAAGGTGTTTTGGTAAAGCATCTGATTTCGCGTTCTCTTTTCACAATCATACCGAGTACGCATGTCATGACACGGCCGACGCTTACAACACCCTTCTCGGCTTTTAAATAATTTTTGATCTGATATCCGTACTTTAAAGTCAGTGCCCTGGAAAAATTGATACCCATCAGATAATCTTCCTTGGCACGAAGATAAGCGGCATCCGAAAGCGCGTTATATTCCGAAATATCCTTCGCTTCTTTCAATCCGCGCTTCATCTCTTCTTCCGTCTGGGAGTCAATCCAGACGCGTTTTTCCACTTTTCCGGTCACTCCGGCTTCCTGTCGGACCAAACGGTAAATATACTCTCCTTCACGCCCGGAGTCGGTGCAGACATAGATCGTGGATACATCATCACGTGTCAGTATTCCTTTTACGACATTAAACTGCTTTTTGACGGATCCGATTACCTCATACTTGTATTCTTCCGGAATAAACGGAATCGTATCAAAACTCCAGCGCTTATATTTCTCATCGTAAACCTCAGGATAACTCATCGAAACCAGGTGTCCCACACACCATGTCACAATGAAACGGTCTCCTTCAAGATATCCGTCCTTATTATTCAGTTTTTCTCCGAGAATCTTGGCGAACTCCTTCGCAACCGAAGGTTTCTCAGCTATTAAAACAATTTTTGACATTTATAACCTCAAACAAGCGGTTGACAGACCTTGGCTGCTGTCTCTATAGAACGGGAGCAACGCATAAACTAAAGTATGTCATTTTCATACAAATTGCGACCCTCTACGAGACTGCAGACAAGGCGCTGTCAATCGCGTATCAGGTATATATAATTAAGACAAGTCTGACCGGTCAAAAAGGAACACATTCTCCCGATCCGCCAGTTCATCCAGCGTCTTGGAATCAAATCCGTCCAACGAAAACAGATAAAAATAATCCGGTGTCAGATGTGTTTCCTTGGTTACGGAAACGAGCTTTATGAATTCATCATAGGTAAGTACGCCACGCTCCTTCTTGCAGTAACCGAATATAAACTGACGTTCCTTATCCTGCGCAATGATATCCACGGTTCCTGTTTTTCCTACCCATTCTCCGTATTTGGTAAACTGAATCGGCAGGTATTCACGCTCATTTGCAAGACATAAGAATTCCTCGCAGATGGTCGGAAATACCTCCATGCAGTAATTATCAATCCGGTCTTTAATATAGGTATTGTAAAATTCCTCTTCTCCGATTAAAGCAAGTTCCGTTTCATGGGGATAAAGGAATGTAAAATAAAATTTCACAATCGGGTTTTTGATGCGGTATACACCTTTTTTCGTATTTTCGGCACCCGGCGTATCATAGGATCTGACCTTTTCCACGATGGATAATTCGGTCAGATTCTTTAAATAGACGGAAATTTTCGCTCTTGAAAAACCCGTATGCAGATATAAATCATTTAATTTATTCCTGCCTTCTGCCAGTGATGCAAGAATGGTTGCATATACTGCAGGTTCTCTTAATTCGCTTTTAATTATATCCATTCCGTAATTTCTATAGAATCCTCCCGGAAGAAGGAAGGTTCCGACAATATTCTGACGTAAGGAAAGTCCGGGTGTAAATTGTTCATACGCATCCTGTAATCCGCCGAGAATGGCATAAAAAGCAAGGAGTTTGTCAAATTCTTCGGTATTCATCATGCAGACAATATCCAGAAATTCCAAAGGCTTTACCCTTACAAAGCCCCTGAATTTGATATTTCTCTGAAGGAGTTCACGGACAAAGGAATCCTCCACCCATGCACTTCTGTTGCTGACAAGCAATATCGTAAGCCTGTTTTCAAAACGAATGCCGTTAATAAAATCATTCAATTCATCTAAAAATGAAGAATTTGCCTGAATCAGATAATGAAAATCAGAAATAACGAGAAGTTTTTTCTCGTTCCTGTTATGATTTGTAGCGGAAATAATGGATTCAAAAATGGATTTAAAAGAATAATCGAATTCAGTTTCGCCGTCCCAGTTTAAAGCTTTGGCGAATAAATAGGCCTGTTCTCTTCCTGATGCGGGAACCGCTTTTAGGTATGTCGTGTCCTTCCCTTTGGCGAATTCCCGCCAAAGAGAAGTGGTTCCGACAAGCTGTTCTCCGAAAAGAACAATTACATTGCTTTCTTTACGATCAAAGCAATCGTTTAATGTAATTAATTCATTATTACGTCCCTGAAGCATTGATTATCCCAAAAGAATTCCGAAATGGTTTATTTGGCGGCAATATAACCCTGTGCCTTTAATAACTCGGCACAAAGTACCGCTCCGCCTGCTGCACCTCTTACGGTGTTATGGGAAAGACCAACGAATTTCCAGTCATAAATGGAATCCTCACGGATACGACCTACAGAAATTCCCATTCCATGCTCGAAATCAACATCCAGAGTTACCTGGGGACGATTGTCTTCTTCCAGATACTGAATAAACTGCTTCGGTGCGGAAGGAAGGTTTAATTCCTGGGGAACTCCCTTGAAGGATACAAGCTTTTCAATCAGCTGCTCCTTGGTAGGATTCTTTCTAAATTTTACAAATACAGTTGCGGTATGTCCGTTTAATACCGGAACACGAATGCACTGGCTGGTAATTTTAATGAAATCGGCAGGAACAATTACGCCATCTTCGATTTTACCCCAGATTCTTAAAGGCTCCTTCTCGCTCTTCTCTTCCTCGCCGCCGATATAAGGAATGATATTTCCTTCCATTTCAGGCCAGTCCTTAAAGGTTTTTCCTGCACCGGAAATTGCCTGATAGGTGGATACAATTGCTTCATACGGCTCGAATTCCATCCATGCGGTAAGAACCGGCGCATAGCTCTGAATGGAACAGTTCGGCTTAACGGCGATGAATCCGCGGCTGGTTCCCAAACGTTTCTTTTGGAAATCAATAACCTTCATATGTTCCGGGTTAATCTCGGGAACTACCATCGGAACATCCGGAGTCCAGCGATGTGCGGAATTGTTGGAAACCACAGGAGTTTCTGCCTTTGCATAACGTTCCTCAATCGCACGGATTTCGTCCTTCGTCATATCAACTGCGGAGAATACAAAGTCCACCTCTGCAGAAATTGCTTCTACTTCATTTACATCTTTTACGATTAACTTCTTTACGGCTTCCGGCATCGGAGTGGTCATTTTCCATCTTCCGCCTACTGCCTCTTCATATGTTTTTCCGGCACTTCTCGGGCTTGCAGCTACCGTAACAACCTCAAACCAGGGGTGATTTTCAAGGAGAGAGATAAATCTCTG
>CADANR010000129.1 GCA_902789265.1 uncultured Lachnospiraceae bacterium
TCGTCAAATGGAATTTCAATATCACTGGTACTTCCCGGTTCGGCACTTTCAACCTGAGTTGAATTCCGTACCTGTGTTGTATTCTCAATTTTCATAGGATTCCTCTGCTTTGTCCCGCATTGATTCTCATCATATTCCGGAAGTCCCTTCTTTGTCGTACATGCACTCATCACAAGTAACGCCGCTAAAGCAATCATTATTACGCTTTTTTTCATCTTATTTTCACCTCCATATTCAAGGAACGTTTAAAGTCTCCCTGATTTATGGATTTTGAACCGGATTTTACCTGTTGCATGGATGCATCCGTTCCTACGTGCCGTTATCTTAACAGACCTTACGCAGGAGCCGATAAAGATACTTTTCAATATTATATGATTGATGGTTTTATCGTTTCCGATAACATAACCGTAAACAGTTCATTACAACCGTCACGAAGACGAGAAGCTTATTATAGAAACCATTCCTGCTCTTGAATTCATTGAGCGACTTATCCAAGAAGGTTTTTATATCTTTCCAATGCCATAGTCTTCCTTTAGCTCGCCCGGTCTTGCCGGGCGTTTTTATTACGAGATTTCTCCGTAAGGAGAAATTTCCTATAAAGCAAAAATAGCGCCTTTGAGAAATTCTCAAAGACGCCGTTGCCTTTACAAAATGTAAAATACACCCGTCATTTATCGTTGTCAACATTTTTTTATTTTTCCCGAATCACTCCGGCAGACAGTTCAACTTTTTATCGCTCTTTGACATACATCTCCGCACGACTTTGAATAATCCTTGCCACTTCATCAACGGTCTTGTCTCCTGCAAAGTACGGTGTGGTCTCTTCCTGAATAATCATCAGCATTTTGGTATCAAACTGCACCAGTCCGTGACTGTTTAGAACAAGTTCCTTATAGTGCTCCATTCTTTCTGCGGAAGGAGGGTCGATTTCAACCCGGTTTCCGTTATCGTAATAATAATCTTTTCCCTTGACCAATTCTCCGCTGTTTCCGTAAACATAGGGAAGATCCAGCATATTCTCACAAAGCTCATCAAATTTGTTCTTTTTTGCCGGAAATGCCAAACCGCTACGGAACTCAGTTGCATTCGAATAATACTCGTCCGTCATAAATCTTTTAATAAAATCAAACGCGCCTTCTTTATTGCTGCTTCCCGCATTGATTCCGAGAATGTAATCCGTATAAAGGATTCCCGCTTTATTTCCTTCTTTGGAAGGCATTCCGATAATGACCGCATTGCCGCCGAAATCTGCCATATCTTCCGCATAAACATTGCGAAAACCTTTAAAAGGAGCTTCTTCGTAGATCACTTTGTTTTCTTCAAACAGTTTCCTCTGTGACTGAACGGAATAATAGGTTTGCTCTTCATTCAAACTCTCCGGATAGGTGGCAACCCATTCAAGGAATTCTTTAAAAGAATCGGAATCAAAATTGCACTCTCCCGTATCCGGATTGTAATAATCCCGATACGAGCATAGTACGGAATTCATAATCAGTTCATTACGGTCACAATCCATCGCACCCTGTCCCACTATTCCGTATTTTTTCTCAAATTCCACTTCTTCCTTTATTGTTAGCGTCTGATTCGCATTCACATATTCCGGTTTGGTCATGCAAAGTCCTTTGACCGTAAACCACGGAAAATACACATATTGCTTTCCGTCATAACAGCAAACATCTTCCACCTGCTCTAAGAAATCCGAAGAGGAAATACCTGCCGCCTCCATATAAGGCGTCATATCTTCATAAACACCGGTCTTTAGATCATTGGTAATATCCATATATCCGTCCGAAATGATGATATCCGGTCCCTGTCCGGAAAGAAGATCCATTCTGTAAGCATTCATAGCCGCAGTAAAATCGGAATTGTTTTCTTCATAATAATCTATTATTTCAATCCGGTATTCCTTATTCTTTTGGTTAAACTCGATCACAGCGGGCCTTAAAAACATAGTTGCATAAGACGGTCCACCGATGGTAATAACGGTTTTCTCTCCTACCTCCTCCGGATTCACCTTGGTGTAAATCATCGGTTTAAAAACATAATCATCGCCCGGAACAAACAATACCATACGGTTTACATCCCAAACAAGTCCCATGGTAGCGATTGGAAGATCCGAATCTTTATAACTTAAGGTCTGTATTTCCCCGCTTTCCCCGTATTTCATTTCATAGAATCCTTTTTCCACGGAACAGATATAGAAGGTATCCTCTGTCAATTCTCCTGCATTATGGATAGATAGTTCTGTCTCGCAGACCGGGCCTAATGTTTTCGTTATTCTGTTATAAATCGCATACTCCCGTTTCTTGTTTTCGTTTATTTTACCGTCTACCAGAATCAGACTATTCCCGCAATCCACAATCTTACCGCCGCTGTAAACGGAAACAGCAAACCCTTCCGGCTGTTTGACTTCATCATACTTTTTTCCATCCGGTCCATAAATGTAGACGGACGATCCCACTGTAAAAGCAGTATATCCGTCTTTAAGAATAACAGGTTTATCAACGAAGAATCCATCCGTTTCGATTGGCGTTCTGCTCTCCAATGTCCCGTTTTCAAGGGCAACATCCAGATAATAATTTACAGAAGAATCCTCCAGTTCATCGCCTTCCAGGATGTAAATTTTCCCGTCTTCCGTAAATCGGCAGTCCTCAAAATATACGTATTTTCCTTCCTCGCTTCCATGAAATTCGGATAATTCCCCTGCAACAGACGGATTGTTTAAATCACAGATTGTCCAGGATGCAATATTTCTGTCAGTACCTTCCTCAATTTCGTATTTTCTGTTAAAAATCAGAAGCCGGTCTCCGTTTATATCAAAGGAAAAAGGGATATTACCAAGCCCTTTGCATGCAGTAATATCCGTGGTATATTCATACACCACATCCTTATTGATTTTTGCCCTTAATCCGCCCTGATTCTTACAACCCAAAAGAAATACTGCTGAAACAACAAGAAATGAAAGTATTAGCGTGGTAATCCCCTTCTTCACAGTCCTTTCCTCCTTTTTGACAACACGATTTTACTTCCGATACGATTCAGTTTCCATTATACCATAAATGCCCTCGCATTCACTGTAATAATAACTTTCGTAATTATACTATAGTTTATTGAACAAACACTATGGTTGACTTCTTAAATTTTCAGACGTAATTTTAAGCGTTACAATATAATGATTTTCAGAAAAATCGCCCGGTCTTGCCCGGGCGTTTTTATTACGAGATTTCTCCGTAAGGAGAAATTTCCTATAAAGTAAAAAACGGCCGGATTATCAATCCGACCGTTTCCTCTTTACTTCTGAAAATAACCATTTTATTCTGTATCAGATTATTTCAGCACAGTATTTACAACGGTTTTTACATCTTCTTTTTTAATATCCACTTTTTTCGTCTTGTCATTAACTTTATCAATCACGGTATCGGCAACTTTGGAATCCAGCGCCTTGTTTACGACTTTCTTTACTTCTTCCTTGTCAACGTTTTTTGCAATGTTCTCAATATCCATAATTTTATTCTCCTTCTTCTGTTTTTTCTATTTCATCTGCGTTTTTTGCAAACGGCAGATTACTAACCATTTCATTACTCTGTGTCCCGTACAGAATTCCGTCCTTAGCATAATAATATGTACTCTGCGGACTGCATTCCCCATTTACAAGAATCCGGTAAAAAATAACACTTCCGTCTTCCTGCATGACACCGATATGACGATAATGCTCTACTGCATTGGAACTGTAAAGAAATGTCGCGATACTCTTAATATTTGCCCCAAGCTTTAATTCAAAAATCATATCCTCAAAGGATACCGGTACTTCATAATCATCCGGGTTGTCGCTCACATATTCTACAGTGCAGTCAGGCCCGATAATCTCAAACGGATTCGGAACCCCGGTACCGGTAAATCCTCCGAGAGATTCAAGTTTTACTCCGTTGTTATCCGTATCTGGAATATCAATAACATTATCCTTCGGATCCCCGCTCCAATGATATGCCGTAACGAATCCTTTTGTACCGGACTTATTGATTACCGTATCAAACAATCCGAAAGAGGAATTAACAGCATCATTATATCCCGTACATCCGAGTATGATGATACCCAAAATGAGAAAGGGCAAAACTATAATTGCTGCTTTCTTTTTTCCGTCCATTTTCTTTCCCCTTTAAAACAGAAATGACTATATTCTATTTTAGCCCAGGAATACTTATATTACAATAATGTTCAACAAATCCGTTAAGAAAGGCTTGTCGCACCCTATGCATATCAAAAGGCACTTCATCCTTTCCGGATGAAGCGCCTTTATCTATATATTTCTATACCCTCTGTTTTTAGTTATGTCTTTAACGGTTCTGATTAAGGTTTCCGTAATTAGTGGTTCTGTGTGTAATAATCCATATCCAGAACTCCATCCTCCAGAATCTGTGCATTGCCGTCTAAATCTCTGTACCACTTGGAAAGATATACGTTACCCTGCTTGTCTATCGACATAGCCAGATAGTTTACACCGGCCACAACCTGTGTGTCCAAAAGTGCTATCGGATTTCTCATAGTGTCGTCATCTGCAGTAAACAGTTTCTCAAAAGATTCCTGTGCATTTTCGGAAGGAAGCATCCATGCTTTTCCGGTACCGATGCCTTCCCAACCGCCTAAGAGTTTCTCACCGGTAGCTTCTTTGATATGAAGATCCGTAGGATCGATGATTGCTTCGGAATTCATGATGTTATTTCCCTTAAGATCCGAGTAAACCACGATGATAGCATATCCCTTATCCTCGCCTTTTGCTCCGCCATATGCCAGATATGCTCTGTTGGTTCCGGAAACCACCTGAGTTGCGATGACTGCAAGTCCCTGATAATCAAGACCCTGCATTTCGGATAATGCGTCATCAAAAATTGTCTGCTCTTCATCCGTAAGTTTGGAATTGTTATCTGCGCAGGCTGCCCATCCGCCTGTCATCATTCCCTTGGATACCGGTTCACTTTCTTCCGGTTCGGAATCCTCACGGCCGGAGTCATCGGTAATTACTGCACTGTACACCTCGGAAGGTTCCTGAATATTGTTTGTTTCCGTAACAACGGTATTCTTATTGCATCCCGCCAATAATGCGCCGATTAAAACTGCTGTACCTATAATTGCAATCGTTTTATTCTTCATGGTCTTATTCTCCTTTCAACTGATTTATTTCTATAATACGTTAGTATTCTGT
>CADANR010000130.1 GCA_902789265.1 uncultured Lachnospiraceae bacterium
TGTCTTTATTAAATGCAGTTTCATCGGTCTTTACGGCATTCGCCAACTCTGTCGCTTTCTGGTTATACTGATTCTTAAAGGTCTGGTATTCCGAGGCCTGAGTGGTCTTTACATCCAGATAGAAACCGGCATCTAAAGCAACCTTTTCAAGTTCCTTGTATTCCTGCTTTTCCATATCCTCCGGATGCGCCTTCAGATAATCAAACAGGCTCTCTTCGAGAAGTTTTCCCATATAACTGTTCTGAAGGGCATCTGACTCATTGGCTTTATACATTGTAATTAAACTCCGGTATCCGTTCGGAACCGCCAGCGCTTCCTCATAGTTTACGGTATCGGGTTTTTCGACACCATTCTCATAAGTATCGATAATCGGAAGGTATTTCTTCTCAAGCTTTCCGCCGGAAATAAGGGCTGTCTTGATTCCTTCCCGGAAGCGCCTGTTTGCTTCCTCACCCATTGAATCGCCGTCTTTTATAAATTTGGAAATTACTCCGGCTGCAGTTACTTCCTGTTCGCCGCGCATTTCCGCAAGGTCATTTACAAGCAGCGACTGTCTTGTCAGATCATTTCGTAATTCTTTGTTTGCCTCCAAATGATATAAGGACTCAAGCGGTCTTGTTACACCGTAGAATGTACGATAATCGGAAAAAATCTCCTTATAAACTACATCCGTGTCAGCCATATCCGCATAATGATTGAATGCTTCGGATACATTTTTAAAGGACGCACATTTTGCATCAAATCCGTTCTTTCCAATCATATTATCAACCGATTTTTCCGTTGCGGTAACAGGATTCTTCAGATAATCCTCCACTTTGACTCCGGTTTTTCTGCACTGATTTGCAAGAAGATAAATGGAATTCATAATGGAATCCGTATATACATCCGAAGTAAATTCAACCGGAATCAAATGGTTTCTTCCGGAATCTATATTCGGCGGAACGACGGTCGGATTCGGGAATAACTCCTTAATAAACACATGCAGATCGCTTATTTTTTTATACTCCTGCTTATATGTTTCATTTGCGGTACGAATTTCATCCATATTTCCGCCATCAACCGCTTCTTCAAGTTTTGTCTTTGCTTCAATCAGTTTCTTATAGCCGTATATCTTACCCTCTTCTTCCATCGGAACATTTCCGTCCGGAGCAAGCAGTTCGAGTCCGTTCATGATATTGGCAATCTGAAGTATTTTTCGATTTGTTTCATCCGATGCCACAACGGGATTCGTACGAAGCTGAAACAGTGCGTTTACTTTATCCTGATTGATATAACTGATTTCATCCGTAGCCTTGCCGTTCCCTCCGACATAACGATACGGATTCTTTGCAAGAATCATGTCATTATACGCACCGTTTCCGAGTTCGTTTTTCGAATGCGTTGCTTCATCCAGTTCACAGGCTGAGAAAGTGGTTGTATTAATTTTTTGGGTATAATAGGCTTCTACTCGATTCTTTACTTTCGTAAGGTTCTTATTTACCTCATCCAGCAATGTGATATCCTGCTGAAGTTTCTGAATCTGCTGTGCTTTATTCGCATTAGCATTCGGCTGCGCATTATTCACGTTTGCATTCGGCTGCGCATTATTCGCGTTTGCATTCGGCTGTGCATTATTCATGGCAGGAGGCGCCTGCAATACATTCAGCTGTTTTGTAAGATTATTCTTCAGCGCATTAATCTCACTCTCTTTCGTATTTTCAACCAGTTTCTCCGGATGGCCTTCTTCCATGACATAACCGGGAAGCTTGATATCCATAAATTTCCGGGTTAATTCACCGGTTCTGTAAATATCCTTGGAAAGCTCAGCGAATAATTCTTCAATGAAGATATTCATTTCTTCCTGCGAAGCACTGTTCGTGTTCAGTGAAGCAAAATTGTTCGTTGTCTTTATTTTTAATTGAGGTTCTTTTACACGACTTTTGAGCCGGGAATCTACATTTTTAAGCATTTCATCGCTTAAGTAAGGCAGGATAAGATTCCTTGCCTCTTCAAAACGATAATTTGCATTTGCCGTTGCTTCATATTTATCCTTTAAGCGGTCAATCGGGATCACAAATCTTGACTTGTTTTCGTTCATCTCCGCAACGGCTTGGGCTGTATTAAACTCACGAACCTGATCTTTTAAAAACTGCACGCAATGCTTCAGTTCATCTATTTTATGGATGGAACTATCCCGCAAAGCAGCCATGTATTCATCATTTAACAGGTTTGTTTTTGCTCCCTCCGGTAAGAGTGGGCGGTCTTTCTTTAACTCTTCTTTCGCATTCTCATAAACCGGAACCAGCCAGGTCTGATTTGCTTTTTTCGCGTTATTTATCTTATCCGTAATTAGTTTATCCTGATTCTTATACTGCGCCGTATTGATATAATTCTGATGCTCACGATACCAGTCTTCCGCATAATCATCAAAATTGGCAATATCGTAATAACAGGACTGTTTTTCTGCATCTGAAAAAATACGGTTTGCTGCTTTGAAATCTTCCCTGAGACGATCTTGGGCAGTTTCCTTTTTATCTTGTAACTCTTTCAGTTTGAAAACAGCTTTTAAGTCCGTTTTCATTTCATCTGTCAGACTGTTCATGACAGCTTCTTTTAATTCTTCATTTCCCGCTCCTTCCATAATACCGGTGGCTTTTTTCAGAATTGTGGCATAAAATGAGAATTTTCCTTCCGGACCTGTCTGTATGGAATCAAGACCTTTTATATTTCTTATGCATTCTTTAATTCCGTAGCTTAGAATATCCGCCAAAGGTTTATAACGCTCCACAAGTTCTTCTTCTGCTTCTTCCTGCTGATATTCGAATTCTTCTTCATTGAATTTTGCTATTGCATCCGCTACCGACTTTTTGGCGGGATTAATGATATTATCAAAGGTTTTGGAAGTGAACGGTCCGGGGGATCCGTACTTACCCGTTGTCGTCCATTCCTTCGCATGCGCGCGAAGATACATCTGCTTTGCATTCTGCTCGTTTTTAAAATAATCGGGCACATCTACTTTCACGATGTCCGGATTCATCGAAGCCAAATAAGAAAGCGTGGCGAACTCATCCGCGCTGAAATTAGCCGAATCATACACTTTCATTTTATTGATAAAATCATTTCGGTCATACACCTTATCTTTGCCTATGCACCATCTGTTTACGATTTTCGGATTCGGACCGAAATAGGATTCGATTTTTTTAAACTCTGTTTCCTGCGGATCTGCGCCGTTATTTTTCTCCTGACGTAATGCTTCAATGTCCAGCTTATATTCATCCGCAAATAACTGTCCGGCAGCCTCTCTTACAGTCCGGTTATATGCATCCTTCCAGTCTTCAAGCGTAAAATTCTTTGTATTAACGGCTTTGTTGATTTCCTTGAAATAGTCTTTAAACGAACTCAAATTTTCGAGTTCCGGATGTTCCTCCTTAATCCGCTTAAAATACGTCATTCCGAAAACAGTCTCTTCATCTGCCACCACAAACCGGTTCTGCGCATTCTTACGGATCAATTCTCTTCTTAAAGGAATGTCTCCGAGCATGGTCATGCGGACTATTTCCGCTTTCCGCTTCAGAATCTCTTCCTCCGTTAAAGCACGATTCACCGGCGCTTCATCGGGATTTAAGAACTGATGAACCGTTTTGTTTCCGATCTTAAATAAATCGAATTCCGTTTTACCGTGATTCTCGGCAAGATGGATCCGTACGCCCTCTCTTCCGTTGACTCCGCCGAAAATCTCATCATAAATTTCGCCGACAAGAATCAAATCAACCGGAGAAAGCTCATCCACATTCTTATAAACGGGAGTCTCAAAAAATCCTTTCTTTTCGGAACCTTTATGGAAAATATCTTCCCTGGCTTTTGCCGTTTTGGCAAAATTCATTTCCAGAACATCGTTTTCCAGATAATCCGTAGCACGTTCACAAGCTGCCTCCCAAAGAGCCTGTTTCTCCTGCTCGTTTCTTACTTTTACAATACAGGAATTCACATCGCCTTCCTCGATGCCCTTTTGGATTCTTACGTATTTATCGTAATCTATAAAATAATCCTTTAAAATGGTTCCGTTTGCCAGGCGGTCACAGAATGCACTGTCATCAAGATTATTAATCTCCTGCAGACCGGGAAGTTCAAACATGGTACTGCTCGGACCGGCTGCAAGAATTTCCCCCGCATTATGGAATTGTTTTCCAAGCGTAATATACGCTCTCATCATTTCTTTCTGATAATCCGCCCAGCAATACTGCGAAAGAACGTCAGGTTTATCCAGTTGGTATAAATTCATTGCACAGGCACTTTGAACTTTCTTACGGGACAGCCAGTAGTTAGCGCCTGCCAGCTTTCCGCAATCGGCTGCAGATTCGGATATTTCAGTAAACTCCTCTTCGGTTGCGAGTCCTTCATTCAGAATGAATTTCTGACTAAAACACAGTTCCTGATAATTATCATAAAGACCCATAAACAAATATAACGGCTTTCCCATGAAAAACTCATCCTGATTGACATCAGGCGCAGCCATTTTTTCCGGCGGAAACTGTTTTATCATATATTCAACACCGGCTTTGGAAAAGGAAAGAAGCTTCTTACAGTATTCTTTTACGTCATTTCGCTCGCAGAGATCTTTAAATTCATCCGCATAGTGCTGCTTTCTGTCGGAGAGCGCACTTAAACTCATAAGCTGATCAATGGTATAACCCGGTTTTCCCTGACGTTCAAGTTCTAAGGATTCTTCACAGAGCCTGAATAAAACATAATTAATAGCTGTTCCTCTTTCCGACCGGATTTCTCCGCCTTTCGGCTTTGGATGTTCCGCTGTATTCACGGTTGGATTGTGTCCGAAATATCTGTTGATAAGTGCCGTCATCATATTGGCATTTTCATACTTCCCATTCGCACCGTATTCATCCATTAATAAATGTGTATAAAGGGAATCTGCATGAACGGTTAATCTGTCCTCAATGGTTTTTGCAACGCCCTTATCCTCACTGTGGCGGTTATCCGCCATCATTTTTTCAT
>CADANR010000131.1:0-2930 GCA_902789265.1 uncultured Lachnospiraceae bacterium
TCATCCTTGCTTTTCCGGCGTCAACCTGCTCCCACTCACCGGACTTTGTATCCCGGACATATGGTTTCTTAATAATTTGTTCGTTCCGTTATCTCCGAGCCCCAGACATTTACAAGCCTGTCCAGACTCCAGGCCGCATTGGCCGGACTGGTGGAAGGAAGCACTACCGCTTTTATCCCGTTCAGTGGTTCAATATATTTGATATATAGTTTCTCCGCCGTTTTCCCGTTTACTATAATCTTATGAATTTGCGCATTCTCAAGAATTTCACTTAAGTCATTTGCTTTGGCGTTTTTGATGCTTGCATCGGATGAGCCGACAATTTCACATTCTGCAATGACATCCCAGAGCGCAAGATGATGCTTAAGAATCAGCACTTTCTTTTCTTCAATTGAATCCGGAATCTTCTCATCAAAAATTCCGGCAATGACCTTCCAGAATCTGTTTTGCGGATGACCGTAAAAGAATTTCATTTCCCTGGATTTCACAGACGGAAAGCTTCCGAGAATCAGTATTCCTGAATCCTTATCATAAAGCGGTGGAAACGGATGTTTTTGAGTGACCGGATTCCGTCCCGTTATTCCGTTTTCTGTTTGAGTTTTATTTATCATAAATCTTAATCGTAAGCTATTTGTCCCTGATTGGTGATTTCTACCGGATCATATCCGGTATATTGTTCTAATGTTGCGGTGTTGTCGCCGAAATCATTCGTTTTTTTCAAAATCGAGGTACATATTACAAAGGCAATTCCCACTCCAAATGCCAGTCCGATTAAAACTCCGAACGCTATCATCATGACTCCATATCCTGCCTTTCCATTACATATTTTGTAATCCTGCTTTCCGCAGCCAGTTCCACGTTATGTTTGTATTTCTTAATATTGCCCCAGCCGATAAAAAACAAAATTGCAAGAAGAATGCAAACCGCAATTAATACAGTCGGTATGCCGAAAATTTCAACGACATACGGTGTCAGAAAAATCCATAAAGGAACGGTTATCATGCTGCAAAGGACCGAGAGGCCCGCCGAAAGACCATAAAATTTCTTTTCGGAAAAAGGTACTGCCCCCACTACTTTTCCGTTCTGACCGTTTACCATGATGGTATACGGTTTTCCTTCATATCGGAAAGTCATAAACCAGGCCGGCAGCATGATGTAGTATTTTTTCTTTACGTGGAACATGGGAGCGCTTTCCATGATTTCCTTGGCCTCGCCAGGGATATCAGAAGATGCCAGTTCACACAACTGATCCTGAGCCCGATACATCGCCGTCAGCATCATGGTATCCGCCGACATATCAAACCGGTCGGAATAAAAACCGGACATATAAGCAATATTAAACGGACGCAAACCGCTGTAATCATATGGTTCCAATTTCCTTGAAGATCTATCGTTTAAATTCTTCGATGCATCCACCGGATAATAAAACAAATTGCATTTTCCGTTCACCCTGTAATACCTTGTTATTGCAGCGGCTCTTCCGGTTTTTACATTAGCTTTAATGACCATACTGTCTTCATAGTCTGCATCAAAAAGCCAGTAGGGAATATAGATTCCGCGAAGTCTTTCTACTTCGAATTTCTTTACTTTATTCGGAATTAAAAAGCCCTTATTTAACCTGTGCTGAACCTTCTTTAAGGCCTCCTCCTTTGTGATGACAAAAGGAATAATGGAATCCGGCATTTCCGTTTTATCCATGCGGTCAAAAACAATGGACGGTTGTCCGCAATAGGAACAAAATGCCGTAATCTCCGTATCTGTCAATGCAAGTTCCGCACCGCAGGCAGTGCAGGTATAGATTTTATTATCAAAGCTTGCCGGCTCCTCTTCCACCGGAGTATCCGTCGTTAATAAAACGCCACCCACATTCCGCACGATTCGCGCACCGGAAGCAGTATAAAGGACCCTTTTCTTTTTCTTTGGAATCACTCCGGACGCAGTGCCTTCAAAATTCTTTGTATAATAATCATAGTTCTGTCTTTGAACCTTCTCGCCTTTTTCGATTTCGCCCGCTTTGTCCAACATGGACATTTCGGAAAGCTGTGTTAATCTTTTCTTTTCATCTTCCCATTCCTGTTTTCTGCGATTTTCAATCTCTTCCTGCGACAGATTTGCGTAACTGGTCCCTGCAAATGCCTTCGTATAATCGTCCTTCAGACGTTTTTCATAGGCATCATGCAAGGTTTTTTGTTGTTTATAAAAACGGTTCCGGTTTAATTCCCTTTGTTCCGTCGGTAAATCATAGAGCATATTTCCGGTTGCTCCGTGCTTTCTGGCCTCGGATGCGGCATTGGCGATTTCCTGCATGGAATCATATTTTACAATTTTACGTTCTGTCGGATTGTCCGTATTACCCAGAAATGTTTCGTTTAATTCCGTAGTGGCAGCAAGAATTTCGGGGTCAATCTCTATCTCCTCATCCTCGGGCATGGCTCCCGATTCAGATGAATTTTCTTCCGTATTTGTCTCAGGCAAATCCAAATCCTTCGGCGTATGAAATGAGCCGCAGAATTTACAGTACAAAAGTCCCTGTTCAATATCAAATTCCAATGCGCCGTTGCAATTCGGGCATCTGATAATCATGATTAATCCCTTTCCATTACGATTTTCGTTTATCATATCATAATACCACTGTTTAATAAACCATACCTAACGAAAAAGGTGCTGTTATCATACGATTTCAGCACCTTAATTGAATGAATCCTGTACTTAATTACGGAAAGGATTTACTCTCTGTTTTTCAAAATTTCGGTTTGGTTTCACTCGAATGATCTTCAAACGCAAGCATCAAAATCATTCTCCGATTTTATCCTTTTATGAAAACCGACCGCCGTCCATAACCAGCGTTTCATCTGCAATTCGCATAGTGGACTGTCTGTGCGAAACCAGAATAACCGTCTTCTCTTTCGCCGATTCTTTCAGTGATTTCA
>CADANR010000131.1:2951-7920 GCA_902789265.1 uncultured Lachnospiraceae bacterium
CGTCCATAACCAGCGTTTCATCTGCAATTCGCATAGTGGACTGTCTGTGCGAAACCAGAATAACCGTCTTCTCTTTCGCCGATTCTTTCAGTGATTTCAACACTACCGCTTCATTTAAACTGTCCAGATTACTGGTAGGTTCGTCAAGGAGTATAAACGAAGCATCGTGGAGAAATGCCCTGGCAAGGCCGATTCTCTGTCTCTCTCCCCCCGAAAGGGTACTTCCGAGTTCTCCGACTTCGGTTTCATAGCCCTTTGGAAGCGTCATGATATAATCATGAATAGACGCTTTCCTACAAGCCTCTACAACCTCTTCATCCGTCGCATTCAACTTCCCGATACGGACATTGTTGGCGATGGTATCTTTAAAGAGCTGTGTTTCCTGTGTCATATAGCTTTCCATTTCGCGTAGATTATCGGTATTGATTTCTTCAATGCTTTTACCGGAAATAAAAATCTCGCCAGATTTGGTCTCGGTGGTATTGCCGAAAATATCGTTTATATGAAACGAATACATATAAATTGTAGTCAGTCAGGAAAGGTAATCAACCTAAAAGCACTTCTTCTCATGCTTCTGCTCACACTGCGCAAGTTTCCCGCACTTATAGCACACCTCATTAGTACAAGTATCTCTCTCAAAGAACTCCCGCACATTATCAAGCGTGGTATCCGCAATATTCGCAAGCGCCTCATTGGTCAGAAACGCCTGATGCGACGTCACAATCACGTTCGGCATGGAAATCAGTCTGGCCAGAACATCATCATTCACAATGTGATTCGAATAATCATGGAAAAATACATTCGATTCTTCTTCATACACGTCCAGGCAGGCTGCACCGATCTGCCGTTGCTTGATTCCTTCCAAAAGCGCCTCGGAATCAATGAGCGCCCCTCTGGATGTGTTAATCAGGGCAACACCCTTCTTCATCTTCGCAATGCTCTCCGCATTCACCATATGTCTGTTCTCATCCGTCAGCGGGCAGTGGAACGAAATTATGTCACTTCTCTCCCAAAGCTCGTCAAGCGTCACATATTCAATCCCGGAATCCTTCGCCGGAAACTTGTCATAGGCAATTACACGCATTCCGAACCCACGGCAAATGTCGATAAAAATCCTGCCGATTTTTCCCGTGCCGACCACACCGACCGTCTTGCCGTGCAGATCAAAACCGGTCAGGCCGTTTAAACTGAAATTAAAATCCTTCGTCCGGATGTATGCCTTGTGAATTCTTCGAATCGAAGTAAGTAAGAGCGCCATGGCATGCTCCGCAACCGCGTACGGAGAATACGCCGGAACACGTACGATATGAATTTTTCCATACGCATACTCGATATCAACATTGTTGTAACCGGCACAGCGCAAGGCAATCAGCTTCACGCCCATTGCGGCAAGTTTGTCAATTACCACGGAATTGACATCATCGTTTACAAAAACGCAGACCACATCATATCCGTCCGCCAGCTTGCAGGTATCCTCCGAAAGCCTGGTTTCCAGGTAGAGTATTTCGAATTCTTCGTCCTTATTTGAATTCATAAAGGACTGACGGTCATATTCCTTTGCATCGAAAAATGCGACTTTGATTTTTCCCATAAGTTTTACCTCCCATTAATTCAACATAAGCGCAGCATTATACATATCAATCCATATTTGATCCATTGCTGAATTGTCTCCTGTTTTATCTTCATTCATAACTTCGTATTACCGATCCATTGAAAAATATATTTCAGGTTCAGATTAATGATTATCGTTATATTCATAGAACATTTCATCCAGCAGCTTATCCATTCCGGCTTTATCACCAAATGCCGCTTTAATAAGTGTTCCGGCGTTTTTTAACATCAGTTTAAAATACAGCCAGTCTCCCAGATCATCATACTTTCTCGTAGAATTAATCAGATAATTCTTTCTGAGTGACGTATACTTCATCCCTTGACGCTTTCCGTACTTTTTCAACAGTTTTGCGGTAGCCACATCTTCCATCGCCTTTTTATCCGCAAATCCGCCGATTGCATCGAAAGTCTCCTTCTTCGCCCAGAAAATGCCGCTGTACAATCCTGTCACTTTAGCCAATGCCCTTACCATAATATCATTACACCATAACGGAAATGAATATCTTTCAAAACGAATCGGTGAACCACCACCAATATACTTTCCGCTTCGTAGCAATGCATAAATTTCTCTGAGGGTTCCTTTCGTCATCCTGTTATCCGCATCGATGGTAACAATAATTCCGCCCTTTGCGGCTTCAATCCCTGTATTCCGGACCTTTGCTATACATCGGTCTTCGTTTAGAAGAACAATAGCTCCATTTGCCTTGGCAATGCTCTCAGTCTTATCCGTACACCGATTACACACAACGATGATTTCAGTATTGCCGGGAAATACACCGTCCGCTTTATGTATGGAATCCATGCATCTTTTAATATATTTTTCTTCATTATGTGCCGGTATCACTACGGAAATATGTGTTTTCATAGAAATCCGCCTTTCAATTAAAAATGTACACGCTTTTTAATCATTTTATCACATTTTTAATCATGGTACCTTAATATATGGATTTTAGAACATCACCAAACGGACATGCGGCAAAAAAGGAACCTTCGTACATAATTCTCCCCTTTTTACTCTCTGTTTTTCAAAACTTCGGTTTGATTTACACGGTTTAGCTTTGCCATCATAAACAGATTGATTGCTTCATATGTTGCAAGAATTCCGATAAAAATCAATACATACAGATACCATGGAAATTCCAGATGAATGGCACATGCAACGTTCCCGATAAACGACGGAAAAATTGTATCCATAAACCACTTTGAAACCGGAACGGCAATTACCGCGCCGAACAGAATCATCAGTCTGTTTCCGTCGAGGTACAGTTTCCGAATTTCTCCTTTTCGGAAACCGAAAATTTTAAGAAGCGATATTCCAAACGAAGATCTGTCAATCATAACTGCAATCATCAGATACATAACCAGTCCGAAGATTACTACGGATGCCCCGATTAATGTTACAAACATACTCTTCATAAGCTTTAAGAAAATATCCGCTGCTTTATCAATATCCGCTTTTGAAGTTACCGAATAAAGCCTTCCTTCTTCGATTTCCAGTTCGTGATCGGACATCACCACATTATAATAATCGTCTTCTTCCCCGAACAAATCACGCATATCGTCAATATCCATAAAAACTGTAAGTCCGACGGAATACGGTACTATGTCCGCTACCGTAAATGCATAATCAATATCATTTGCAGTATCCGAGAAAATGATTTTATCTCCGACACCCACTTTATAGCGCACGGCAACCGAATCGCTGGCAATGATTTTATTCTTTCCGGGAACCGTTTTCACATCAATGTACGGATTGTCATCATCGATACCCATAATTGTAATGTCAAGGTTAAAACCGTACTGCTCTTTTTTCAGCGACTGTACATAAAGCGGTTCTCCTCCCTCCGGCGGTTCTTTGGCCGGATATTTATAGCTGTACATGTACTGATATTTTACATCTTCACTGTTCAAACGTCCCGCACTTTCGCAAAGCACATAGCAGTCAAGCCCCATCATCAGAACCAAAAGGGAAATAATCATTCCGAACAGAATGGTCAGTGCAGTACGAATTTCCCTCAGTAACTGACGGGTTCTGTATGTATTAATAAAATTCATTTTCCCGAGTTTAATATTGTTCCTGCGGCTTACCTTCTGCTCGTTACGAAGCAGGGATAATGCTGTCCTTGAAAGACTTTTATTGATTACAATATAATTTACCAGTGCAGAAACAAGCGGCGGCATGGCAACCGCATAAATGATTAAATAAAGCGGCACCATCATGCCGAACCACGGCACGGAATAATATGAGTAAGTATCTCCCATCTGCGAATCGGAACCGAATTTGCAAAGTCCCAATAATCCGCCGCAAAGACCGCCTAAGAAACAAACCAGTGTCGGCAGGGTTATGTAATGCGAAACCAGTTCTTTCTTTCTGACACCAAGCGAATAAAGTGCACCGATGACACTGCTTTCATTCTGAATCTGATGAATCACAAATACGGACAGAACATATGTGAAAAGGACCATAACGATAACGCCTGCCAGAAGTCCGACGGAACGGTTCATTTGCAAATCTCCCGCAGCTCCGCCGATACGGTTGTTCTCATCTTTCAGCATGAATTCCGTAATATTGTTCGGAGAATCCTTAAAGAATTTATCAAGCATTTCATCCGACTGCTCTTTTAAGTCATCCACTCCGTCTTTTAATTCCGTGACTCCGTCCTTTAGTTCTCCTACTCCGTCATCTAATTCGATGCTTCCGTCATATGCTTCTTTCACGCCGTCTGACAATTCCTTCGAACCATCCGATAATTCTTTCGTACCGTCGGATAATTCCTTTGCTCCGTCATCCAGTTTCTTTGTTGCATCGGTCAGTTCGCCCGTTCCGTCCTTGAATTCAACGATTCCGTCACGAAATGCCACGGTGCCTTCATGAAGGGAGCCCGAGCCGCCGAATGCCTGTGCCGATCCTTCAGCCAGACTTCCGGCTCCTTCCGTAATCTGACTTACTGCTCCGGTATACTGCTTTACACCATTTGCATAAGCTTCAATCCCTTCCAGCGAATCCTTCGCATCTCTTATTCCCGATGCATCCATTCCGGCCTTGGAAAGCTGATCAGCCAATCCCGAAAGAACATCGGAATAATTTTCTGTATTTAAGGATATAGTCACACGTTTTCTTGACGGAGAGGATAAAGGTGCTCTTGCCTATCTGTTCCATGCGGCACTTGCTGATGAGATAGCTCAGTGCTGTGATGTATTAAGACGTAAACATGGACTTGAAACAGTCGCACTCAGCGGCGGTGTGTTTCAGAATAAACTGCTTTTAAAACTGTCAAAAGACAAACTCGAAGAAAATGGTTTCAATGTACATGGAAGAAGCTGATATTGAATACTTTAAGTCAATGTCAAAAGACAC
>CADANR010000132.1 GCA_902789265.1 uncultured Lachnospiraceae bacterium
AAAAGAAGAACTGACCGGGCACATCATACCGTTCTGGCTTTCCATGAAGGATGAGGAAAACGGCGGTTTCTACGGATTCTTAAGTTACGATCTTGAGCTAAATAAAAAGGCAGATAAGGGCTGCATTCTGAACAGCCGGATTCTCTGGTTTTTTTCACATGTTTATGAGTACTTTAAAAACCAATATGCGGATGGTCTTAACGAAGACGAGCTGTCAGACAAAATAATTTACACCGGAAAAGACGGTGAAAAAAAATATACACTCAGGGATTTAAAAAAAGCAGCGGAGCATGCCTACAGGTTTTTACGCCAGTCAATGCTGGATGTCGCAAACGGCGGTGTATTCTGGTCCGCAACTTATGACGGACTTCCGGGGGATACCTTAAAGCATACCTATTGCCAGGCCTTTGCAATCTATGGTCTTGCGGCGTATTACGAAATCAGCAGGGATCCGTCCGCACTGGATTTAGCCTATGCGCTTATGGATGTGATTGAGAATAAATGCCGCGATGAGAACGGGTATCTCGAAGCCTTTACCATGGACTGGGAGCCGCATTCCAACGAGGAATTATCGGAAATCCTTCACTGTTTTGAGGCCTATACGGAATTATACCGCGTGGATAAAAGCGAAAAGGTAAGGGACAAGTTAATCGAGGAGGCGGAGATTTTTCTTAAATATTATTACAATCCGGAGAAAAAGCGCCAGGAGGTTTTCTTCGACCTGGATTACAATCCGTTAATCGACCTGCATTCCTACGGACATGATATCGAAACCGCATGGCTAATGGAAAAGGGCATTGATTTAATCGGTGATGAGGAGCTTGCAAAGAAAATGAAGCCGGCGTTTCGTGCCATGGAGGAGCATACCTATGAGGCGGCTTTTGACGGGACTGCATTTATCAATGAATGCGAGAATGGTGTGGACAGCACAATCCGGATCTGGTGGGTAGAGTGCGAGGCGATTATCGGATTTGTAAACCGTGCGCAACATGAAGCGGAGGCCGCAGGAAATAAAACAGCAGTAAGCGACCGGGTTCGGAATGGCTTTCGGAAGTGGATATAAAAAATGAACCGTTTTCGAAAAAACCGATTGTGGAAGAATGGAAATGCCCGTATCATAACGGAAGGATGTGTCTTGAGATTCTGACAAGACTGACATGACAGGAAAAGATAAGTAAGAACTGTGGTAGATTTTTAATTTTCAGAATGTTAAGATTTTTACAGTTGTTACAGGGAATTCGATAAGGGGGATTAATATGTTTCGTAATGATTTTGTTTGGGGCGTGGCATCAAGCGCTTATCAGGTGGAAGGAACCGATCCTGTTTTGAAGCGCGGAAAATGTATCTGGGATACTTTTTCGGAAGCGGATCCTTTTAATACCAAGGGCGGAAACGGGCTTACGGCCTGCGACCACATGCATAAATACAAAGAAGATTTTGCCATGATGAAGGAACTCGGAATTAAGGCATACCGTTTTTCGATAAACTGGTGCCGCATTATTCCGGACGGCGTCGGCGAGGTTTCCGAGGAAGGTATAAAATTCTACCGCGACCTGATTACATGCATGAAAGAAAACGGAATAACACCGTATCTTACACTTTATCACTGGGATCTGCCGCAGGCACTGGAAGATAAGGGCGGCTGGGTGAATCCGGAAATTGTGGACTGGTTTGGAAATTACGCGAAGATTGTGGCTGAGAGATTTTCCGACCTTGTGGAATACTTCTTTACCATTAACGAACCGCAGTGTGTCATCGGGCTCGGCTATGTGGTAGGTGTACATGCACCCGGAAAGAAGCTTGGATATAAAGAGACGACGCTTGCTTCCGTAAACTTGTTAAAGGCGCACGGAGCCGCGGTTTTAGCGCTTCGTAAACATGCGGTTAGACCGGTTAAAATCGGCTATGCACCGACCTGCACGATTCCGATTCCGGCTTCCGATTCACCGGAAGATATAGAAGCAGCAAAGAAGAAATATTTCTCCATTACAAAGGATACCTGGGATTGGGCATGGACGGTTGCGTGGTTTTCGGACCCCGTCCTTTTAGGCAAATTCCCGGAAGACAGTCTGGAACTTTTTAAGGGAGAAATGCCGGAAATCACGGAAGAGGATTTAAAACTCATGCACCAGCCGATTGATTTCCTGGGACAGAATATCTATAACGGCTACTATATCAAGGCAGGAGAAAACGGAGAACCCGTGGATGTCGACAGATACCCGGGCTATCAGGAGACCGGCGTACACTGGCCGATTATGGAAGAATGCCTTTACTGGGGAGCAAAATTTGCATACGAAAGATACGGGCTGCCGATTTTTATCACCGAAAACGGTATGGCATGCCATGACGCAATTTCTCTGGATGGTAAGGTTCATGATCCGAACCGCGTGGATTTTTTAGACCGCTATTTATCCGCACTGCAGCAGGCCGTGGATGACGGCGTGGATGTCAGGGGATATTTCCTATGGTCCGTAATGGACAATTTCGAGTGGGATCAGGGATATCACGGAAGATTCGGAATCGTGTATACTGATTTCGTAACCTTAAAGCGCATTCCCAAGGACAGTGCATATTTCTATAAAGAGGTAATGGAAAGTAACGGAGCGAAACTTGCCATCAATAACGGACGCTGGAAACGCAGTGCCAGATGGCAGCAGGAAGAAAGTTCGAATATGTTATAAAAGTGAAAATCCACCCCGCGGGGTGGATTTTTTATGCATATTTCCGATTCGATTACTGGAAACTCGTATCGCCTACCAGAATATATAAATCCGGTTCGTCCAAATCACTTTTATGACCGGTTTTGTCGGTTGTTGTAATGGCGACTGCTACCTGGCCGCTTTTTACACGGTAGACTACCCGCATCTGGTCAGTATGGTGGGATTTGATCTTTTGTTCAACATCCGTAAGCGGCATTCCGATCATGGCTTCTATTTCATGCCGCATTGTACCGGGAGTGTTGGAGTCTGCCAGGCTGCCGATGGAGCGGATATCGGTCCACGAGGAATTATTCATGACTTCTTTCACGGTTTCGGGGTCCGAATTCGTCACGGCAGGGTCTATCATTGCAGCCATTATCGCAACGCGAAGCGTATCGATAATCATGGTATCCTGGGCTACCAGTGATTTTTCCGTATATTGTAAATAGGAAGGTGTAAAAATACCGAGTATGTATAGCGGAATGCTGAGAAGTGTCAGTAACAGCGTCACACCGGCAATGATTACGGCGGCAACGGAAAGCCCTCGTTTTCTGCCGTCTTTTTTATTTAAGTCTATGATGCCCAGGATGAGACCGACTAAGAACGTGCAGCCGAAAACGGAGGTAAGGAAGGCCGCAATGCTCAGCCCCGAAATCCGTCCTGCGTTCTTTACGGTGTCCGCATCGGAATCGTATTGTATGGTCTGATGCTGGTCGAAATCATTGTCAAAATCTTTGTGGTCCATGGCGCTCCTGAATAATTATGTAAAAAAGTAGTTTACTGACAAAATTAAGTATAAAAAAAGAGCGGGCAAAAAGCAAATGTGATACAATAACACTAGCTATTGTTACAGGGTTTTGTTAAGAGGGGGAAAACTATGTTTTGTATTCATTGCGGAAAGCAGATAAACGAAGGCGACCGATTCTGTGAATTCTGCGGAGGGCAGCAGGCGATTGCGCCGGAACCGGCAGCACAGCCGCAACCGGCAGCTCAGCCCGTGCAACAGGCAGTACAACCACAGGCGGTACAAACACAGCCACAGGTAGTATATACAACACAACCGCAGGCAACGGCAGCGCAACCGCAGCCCCAGGTAATTTACGTGCAGCAACCCGTGCAGCAGGCAACACCTGAACCTGTTCCGGCACTGAAGAAGAAAAAACCTCCGATAGCACTTTTCGTGATTCTGGGAGTTCTTCTTACCTTCGGAATCATTGCCGCAATCATAATTGCCATTGTTGTGTTCGGCGTTGTGAAAGTCGGAAAGGTTGCAAAAGAAAAAGTTGCCGATTACGGTAAGACACAGATGGAATCCTACATGGAAGATAACGGATTTGTTCCGAAAGCTTCCGAGAGTGATAATTCCGAAAAGGATACCGGTTCCGGAAAGACGGAAGATCCCAGTCAGGATGAAAACGGGGATATCGGACAGTTCGGAGACGGAGAAGATATCGGACAGTTCGGGGATAATACCATGACCTGGGAAAGCCTTGATAATCCGACGCTTGATGATTTTAACTGGATTAAAGCTGCGGATACAATATATTCGGATTCTTCCGTAAAATGGCTGGATTCCTCACAGTATCAGGGGGCATGGAAGGGCATGATTATCTATTCGGCAGACGGCTCGGAGGAACTTGTGAATTTCAATCTGGATGTGAATTCACAGAATGTGACGCTCCTTGCAGACTGGTATATGGTGCATATCGGCGGTAACGAAATGCTGCCGGAGGATGATGTGGATGATGTTCTTTTTACCGGATATGAATGGGGCAACGGAATCCATGTGGAAGCCGGAACGGCGACGATTGAAATCGAAGAGTTCTGGGAAATCGGCGGAAGCCAGTATGCGAAGGGCGTAGTAAAACTGGAGAATGCAGCGGACAGTGAAGTCTGGCTGGTTCGCCCTTAAGTGCAGTTAAGAATTTACAAATGAGGCTATTTCTACTATACTGAATGGGTGTCCGGCATCGGGCACCCATTTTGTATAGTTAAGTTAAAAAAAATAACAGTTACCAATTCAGCGAGCGAGGAAAAAATATGATTAATCAGGAATTCAAAGACATGATTCAGGCTCCCAGCGTGATCCGTGCGCTGGCGGGATATGCAAACAAACGCGGACAGGAAATCGGATATGAAAACGTATTCGATTATTCTCTCGGCAATCCGTCCGTTCCGGTTCCGGAGGAACTGACAAAGACGATGATTGAACTTTTGCAAAATGAGACTTCTTCATTTTTACATGGCTACAGCCCGAATCCCGGAAATCCGATGGCAAGGGAAGAGACCGCAAAGCATTTAAATAAAGTATTCGGCATGGATTATAAGATGGATCATATTTTTATGACTTCCGGTGCGGCAGGTGCGGTGGCACATGCGTTAAGATGTGTAACAAAACCGGGCGATGAAGTGCTTACTTTTGCACCGTACTTCCCCGAATACAATCCGTATGTGAATAAAACAGGTGCGGTTTTGAAAGTTGTTCCTGCGGATACGTCTTCTTTCCAGATTAATTTCGATGCATTCGAAGAAATGCTGAATCCGAAGGTAATGGCAGTGTTAATCAATACGCCGAATAATCCCTCCGGTATCGTATATTCGACGGACACGATAAAGAAGCTGGCTGAGATTTTGACCGATAAGCAGAAAGAGTACGGACATGACATCTTCATTGTATCCGACGAGCCGTATCGCGAAATCGTGTTTGCGGGAGTGGATGCGCCCTACGTTTCGAAATTCTACGACAACACGCTGTCCTGCTATTCCTATTCAAAGTCGCTCTCGATTCCGGGCGAACGTTTGGGATATGTTGCGGTCAATCCCAGGGCAACCGATGCGAACTTAATCGTGCCGATGTGCTGCCAGATTTCGAGAGGAACCGGTCATAACTGTCCGGCATCGTTAATTCAGATCGCGGTTGCAAAATGCATTGACTTAACGTCTGATCTTTCCGTATATGAAACGAACATGAACATTCTTTATAAGGAACTTGTGGACTTGGGCTTCGAGGTTGTAAAGCCCGGCGGAACCTTCTATATCTTCCCGAAGGCGCTTGAGGAGGATGCGAATGCATTTTCCGAGAAGGCGAAGAAGTATGATTTAATCCTGGTTCCCAGCGATTCCTTCGGTGTGAAGGGATACTTCAGAATGGCTTACTGCATCGATACCGAGAAGGTAGAAAGATCTCTGGAAGCCCTCAGAAAATTTATGACGGAAGATAAGTATTCAAGATGCACAATACTGCTGTTTGTCAAGACAGAATACGCAAAATTAATTTATTAAATTTGAAAAAAGGTACTTGCGAAAAATCTGTTTGGGTAAAAACAGAGAAAATATTACAAAATTGTTGTGCATATTTAACAGTTTTGCAATAAAAACCTTGTGAAATATGGGTTAAAAAGTAGAAAATACCCGTGAACCTTTGACTTTTCGGGGTTTTTGAATTAAAATTTTCTTAATTTATGGGGGTAACCATAAATTTGTTAAAAAAATATCAATATATATTTTCTAAACACCTAAAGTGAAAGGAAGGAGTTAGGAATCATGGCAGAAGAAAAGAAAACAGCAGTTGTTAAACCGATTGCTAAAGCAGCAGTTAAGGTTGAAGCAGCTAAGGAAGAAAAGAAAGAAGCAGCTAAGGTAGAAGCTCCTAAGAAGGAAGCAGCACCTAAGAAAGCAGCAGCACCCAAGAAAGCAGCAGCACCTAAGAAGGCAGCAGCTCCTAAGAAAGCAGAAGCTCCTAAGAAGGCTGAAGCACCTAAGAAGGCAGAGGCTCCTAAGAAGGAAGCAGCTCCTAAGAAGGCAGCAGCTCCCAAGAAGGCAGCAGCTCCCAAGAAGGAAGCAGCACCTAAGAAAGCAGCAGCTCCCAAGAAGGCAGCAGCTCCCAAGAAAGCAGCAGCTCCTAAGAAAGCAGCAGCTCCCAAGAAAGCAGCAGCACCTAAGAAGGTTGCAGCTCCTAAGAATACAGTTTATGTACAGTATGCTGAGAAGTCCTACAGCACCGATGATCTTGTAAAGATTGCAAAGGATGTTTGGGTATATGACTTAAAGCAGAAGGCAGCTGATTTCAAGTCTGTTGAAATTTATGTAAAGCCTTTTGAGAACGTTGCATACTATGTAATCAACGGAACCGAGAGCGGAAGCTTCGCAATCTGATTAAAAAAAGAACATACTTATATAAAAGAAATCCCACCCGGATATGGGTGGGATTTTCTTACTTCATAGGAAATTCCTCGGAATTTCCTACGAAGCAAAATGCTCCGCAGGATGCGCACCTCGCGGAAATGTAAATATTGCTTCGCAATCCGCTCGG
>CADANR010000133.1 GCA_902789265.1 uncultured Lachnospiraceae bacterium
TCGGTGAAGAACCGGTCGGAAGACCTAAAACAAAAGGGCTGTCCTCTTTGTGAGCGTTGATTTTTGCAACAATATAATTTGCTGCCCATTTGCACATCTTGTCGTAATTGTCCTGAATTACTACTCTCATTCGTATGAATCCTCCTAGAAATTATAGTTTTTATTTTAATATTATGATTATGCTTCAAATTCAAACTTGTAGTCAAGTCCGAGTTCATCCCGAACCTGCAGAATATCCTTCTGTACGGATACGCTTACCGGAACGCCCTTGTCCTTGCGCTCGAGCCATACAAGATACTCCTTCTCGCCCGCGGTGTAAATTCTCTCGCTGCCCGGAGCCTTCTTCGAAGCCCGGAGTGCACGACAGATATCGCCGGCGATTTTCTTAAACTCTTCTCTTCCGCTGAATGCATCGGGATCTACCACGAAGAAGAAGTGGCCCAGATGATACATCTGCGGCTTGCCGTCTTCGGATACGCCGGTCAGAGCCTTCATGAATTCTCCGCCGGCCAGTGCTGCGGAAAGAATCTCAACCACTGCCGCATAGCCGTATCCCTTGTATCCGGCAAGTTCTTCGCCGATTCCGCCTAAGGGGGCCAGTGCCGCGGTTCCTTTTACCAGCGCGTCCAGAATTTCCTTACTGTCCGTCATCGTCTCGCCGTTTTCCGAAACCACCATACCGGCAGGAGTATCCTTGCCTTCTCTTGCGTAATATTCGATTTTACCGCGCTGAACGATGGATGTTGCGCAGTCTAAGCAGAACGGGAATTCTTCATCCGTCGGTAAGGAAAATGTGAGCGGGTTCGTACCCATCATGTTTTCCACACCGAAGGTCGGCGCGATAGATGGTCTTGCATTGGTTCCGGTAATTCCGACTAAACCTTCTTTGCTTGCCATTGTTGTCCAGTAACCCGCGATTCCGTAATGCGTAGAATTTTTGATGGCACCTCCTGCCATTCCGTATCTCTTTGCTTTTTCCACAAGCATTTCCATCATCTTGTGGCTTGCAACCATACCCATTCCGTCATGTGCATCCATGACAACGGTGGTCGGGGTTTCCTTTAAGATTTCAATGTTTGTTACGGGAAGCAGTGTTCCCTTTTTGATGCGGTCGATATAAATCGGCTTGAACCTGTTGCAGCCGTGGCTTTCAATGCCGCGCCGGTCGGATTCCAAAAGCACATCCGCGCAGATGCGCGCGTCTTCTTCGGGTACTCCGTACCCCTTAAATGCGTCAATTAAGAATGCATTCATTAATTCCCATGATACATACGGTCTTGTTTCCATACCCCATACCTCCTGTAATTGTTATTTTACCCCGTTTATACAGTTATTCTTACTGCTTTCTGTTAATTCTTACTGCTCTCAGTGTTTGTTTACTGCGTTTATAACGTCCCCAGATAATCCATGAAATTCTGCTTATTTTCCAGTGCTGTCGTAGTCGGACGCCCCAGGTCCTCCCTTGCACCGATGGAACACTTCACTTCAATTAAACTTAACTCATTTTTATTCTTCGCAATTTCCAGTTCCCTATCCAACTCCTCAAAGGTATCCACGCATACTGCATTCGGATATCCGCAGGCTTTCGCAATTGCCACAAGATCAATATCGGCAGCAACCGTAGGCATTCCGCCGACTGTTTCATGTGCGCCGTTGTTAATGACCACATGAACGAGATTCTTTGGCTTATTGGTTCCGAGTACCGCCATGGAACCCATGTGCATGAGTACGGCACCATCCCCGTCGATACACCAGATTTTTTGATCCGGCTTATTGATTGCCACTCCCAAAGCTATAGAAGAAGAATGCCCCATGGATCCGACCGTCAGAAAATCATATTTATGGCTCTGTCCGTTTGCCACGCGTGTTTCAAATAATTCCCGACTGGCTTTCCCTGTTGTGGAAACAATCGGGTCTTCCCCGGAAACCTTCACAATATGTTGAATGATTTCCTCGCGAATCATTTGATTGTCGTTCTTATACTCCACCTTCGGAGCATCGGTCAATGCACCTTTCCGAATGACGAATGCAACATCCTTTCCTTTGGCAAGGATCTTACGGAATTCATCCATTTTCGCCGCAACTTCTTCGTCCGACGTATCCTTCCCGATTACAAATGTCGCGATATCCATATCCTCCAGCAATTTTACAGTCACCTCGCCCTGATAAATATGCTGGGGCTCATCGTGAATGCCGGGTTCCCCTCTCCATCCGATAATAAAAATCACCGGAATCGCATACACCTTGTCATTCAGAAGCGATGCAACCGGGTTAATAATATTTCCTTCCCCGCTGTTTTGCATATATACAACAGGCACTTTACCTGTAGCCAGATGATAACCTGCTGCCAAAGCGGTACAGTTTCCTTCATTGGCTGCAATGATATGATGCTTTTGGTCAATTCCGTACCGGTCCATCAGATAATTGCAAAGTGCCTTTAACTGGCTGTCCGGAACTCCCGTATAAAAGTCTGAATTTATGATTTCGACAAGTTTTTCTACTTTCATTTCTGTTTTGCCCGAGTAATTATGCTTTACTCCGCTTTCTCCTCATCCTTGAATTCGATTTCGTCCGACTCCACTTCCTTATTGCGGTTCTCATCGATTCCGAGTTTCTCATTCATCTTTTTCTTCGCTTTTCTGAAGTAGATGGCAAGACCCGCTCCTACGGCAATGGCAACACCCGCAATTGCCTGAATTAAATAGGTGGTGACCGAGGGGTCGATATACAGCAACATACTTCTCATTTTCTGCTTTCCTTTCTAACTCTTACTTTTTCATTACTCCCGTTTTAACCTGCATAGCTTTACACTTATTGCTTTACATGTATCACTTTATTACTGCAGTCTTATTCTTCTTTTTTCTTCTTTGCCCGTTCCATCAGCTGTTCCACAACATACTTTCCGCCGACTTCCGCCGAATGCCCGATATTGTAAACCTGGGAATATTCATACTCCCTGATTTTCTCCGCATACATTTCCCTGTTTGCAAACAAGTAATCGATTAACTCCGGGATTTTATCCAGTTTCTCCGGTGAAACATTCGTACCCACAATCTCACGGATTTCAACATTAATCGGTACAACATCTATTTTACCATATTCCGGATTCATAATCTTCATCGGAGTATTGATAAAAAGTACCGGCTTATGCGTACAGAAGGAGTATTCCATGGAAATATCCGACCAGTCCGTAATCAGAAGGTCCGCCTTCCATACCGTATCGGTTGCAGAGAAATCAAGCTGCACTTCAATTCTGTCATTCGAAGCATAGGACTCCTTCAGCTTTTCCAGTTTCTCACGTTTGTGACGTACATGCTGCGGATGGGGTCTTACAATAATATGATACCCCGTTTTGCTTAATTGTTCCAGAATCTCATCCAGACAACTGTCTACGATATTCCCTTCCTGCCAGGACGGCGCAATCAGGATGGTTTTCTGATCATCCGCAAGCGGAGTTTTATCCATCTTTTCATATGCTTCAATCATGTCATCGAGAATAAAATATCCGCATTCGATAATCTTCTTCTCCGGAAGTCCGTACAGCTTCTCCTGTGCCCGGATTTCCTCTGTCTGACTGCGGTTCGGGGAAAGAATCGTATCGTAATGATCCAAAGCTCCCTTACGATAAGTCAGATTCACACTTCCCATTCCGTGCTGCACATAAAGGTATTCAATGTCCTTTCGCACATAGCTTCTCTTAATATGGAAATTCTCAAGATCCGGAACCGTCATGACCACGATGTCGGCATCCATTTTCATCATCAACGTGATGAGTTTTTTCTCCCCAATGTAGTAGCCTCGAATTCTGGGTTCTTTTTCCGCAAGGTCAAAAATCTGATCCCTCGGGTCATTCGTGATGTAATGAATCGTAAGATTCGTCTTCGCAAGAAGGTAATCAATCATTCCCGCGTAGTATTTATAAAATCCGCTGCTCTCGGAATAAAAAACCAGGTGCTTATTAACGACCGAGAAGAATCTTTTGTAATCCTCTTTTTCCTTCTTCGCAAAAGCCTTATCTTCCGCACTTTTCCGGCCTTTTTTACCTCCTAAACTGTTCAATTCGGCAAGAGACTTCTTGCTCTCTTCGAGTTTTTCATAATCCACATACTTTTTCGGATTGATAAAGAAGTTTAAGATATAAAGCTGTGCCGTAGAGAAAAGATTGGAGAACACCCAGTATACCGCCACACCGACAGATACGAAAAAACCGAGATATAAGGAAAGTCCGACGCTGATAACCAGCATAATCAGCTGACTTACAAAGGACTGCTCCGCCTGAATCACATTACTTTTATTCTGGCAGATACACATAAGCAGTGCAGAAAGCGCCGCAATCACCGGCGAAAGCAGATATAAACCGCCCACCTTGGAAGGCACTGCTGCCAGAGAAAATCCGAGAAACATCATGTCGACGGAAGGATCCTGCATGCCTGCTTTAATTGCCTCGATGACAGCCATCAGTAACACTAACTGAATAATCGTCGGAATTATCGATACAAATGGATTATATTTGTATTTCTTATAAATTGCCGCCTCTTCGTCGGCAATCCGTTCCCGGTCGCCGAAGAACTTCGCTTTCATGAAGTTCAGTTCGGGCTGCATTTTTACCATCTTGATGGAATTGTACTGAAGCCAGACGGACAGCGGCAAAAGAATAATCTTGCTGACAAGGGTAAACAGAATTATGGCAAGCCCGTAGTTTTTGCAGAGCCTGTAACATAATTCCATTATGACGATAAAAGGTTTAAATATAACCTGCATTACTCAACTACCTCCACCTGCGTCCAGTCGCCGGCGTGCCCTTTTTGAATACATTCGCTGAAATGCATGTTTCCTTCATCCTTGTAGAAAAATACATAGCATTTACG
>CADANR010000134.1 GCA_902789265.1 uncultured Lachnospiraceae bacterium
GGGGAAAAAACAAATGAAAAAAGTCTTGAAAGTTGTAGTGGATGTGTTGGCGTGGATTATTCTAATCGCCGCTTTCCTGATTACGCTGATGATATTCTCATCTAGTCGTAACAACGGAATTCCGAATCTCTTTGGTTTTAGTCCGATGAGTGTACAATCGGATTCCATGGCACCCACATTTAAGAAAGGCGATCTCATTTTCGTAAAGAAGATAAATGATATGTATGCTCTTCAGGAAAATGATGTTATTACATTCTACACTATTATTGAAGATGCTCGTGCTCTGAATACTCACCGTATCGTTGAGATAAATGACGAGAACGGATCGAGACATTATATTACCCGAGGTGATAATAACCCGGTTGAAGATGAGATTCCTGTATATCCATCCGATATTGTGGGTAAGTGGTCCGGTGTAAAAGTTGCCGGAGGAGGAAAGGTTCTTGATTTTCTTCGTTCCAAGACGGGATTCTTCATTTGTGTAGTAATTCCTATGGCGCTTTTCTTCCTCTTTGAACTGTATAAATTTATTGTGGCATTAATGGAGTCTAAGAAGGCTATTTCTAACGAAGAAGAGGAAGAGATAAAGCGTAAGGCGATTGAAGAATACCTTGCAAAGCAGCAAGCCGAGCAGGCGGCAGCAGCGACGAGTGCTACGGCAACTGCATCTAAATCTGCAGCAGAGAACGTAGAGAGTGTTGTAGAAAGTACCGTAGAAACTGCTACGGAAGCAGTTGAAGAGACTGTTACAGAGTAGAAAGCATTATAATTCCTATAATTTAGAAAAACAAAATAATATTCAAAATTAAGATCTACAATAAGCAACGCAAATAAAAACAGCAAGGAGACGCAAGAATGAACGGGTTCCTGAAATGGTTTTTTGCATTTATGTCATCACTGCTTGGCGGTTACGCCATGATATTTTCCGGTATCGGAAACGGTGTGATTAAAATCTTTAATATCAAGAATTATATCGATATATTCAAGGAATATTCGCGTGATTTTTCTGCGGGTTCCTGGATACTGGCTATTCTTGCGATTTTGCTTGTTATTGCAATTCATGCTCTTTTAATTTTCTTAATTATCCTTTTAATTCGTAAATATATCCGTTTCCGTCACTCCATTGTCAGCAATGAAGACCTTCTTGAAGAAATTGCGGTTTTGCAGAGAAACGTCATCAAAATGACAAAGGAAAAAGACGAAATCATGGCCATGAAGGTGGCTCAGATCGGCGGCGGAATGCCTGCCGGAAACGGTATGAGTTTTGCCGGCATGGATCTTGACAATGCGGATGCGGAGAATATCCAGCAGGCTGCCGGGGACGACGGCGTACTTATCACTTCGGAGAGACGTTTCTCGAAACTGTTCGAAGTGGATATGTTCTACAAAACCTACACGCCACCGGAGTATGACAACGACCTTACGCTTTCGGATATCTGCGACAGATTCCGTCTGTTTGCATGCTCCAGAATGCATCTTTTCTATGAAGTAAAAACCATCCGCTTATTTATGGCCGGCATGGCTTCCACGAAGCTCATTATCCTTCAGGGTATTTCCGGTACCGGTAAAACATCCCTGCCGTACTCCTTCGGTAAGTTCTTACAGCACGATACCACAATCGCATCCGTGCAGCCGTCCTGGCGTGACCGTACCGAACTTTTCGGATACTTCAACGAATTTACGAAGAACTTCAACGAAACCGAAGTTTTGCGTAGAATATACGACTCCAGCTACAACGACGACGTCAACTTAATCCTTCTCGACGAGATGAACATCGCGCGTATCGAGTACTATTTCGCAGAAATGTTATCCATTCTCGAAATGCCGAACCCGTCCGAGTGGGAACTTGACCTTGTTCCGAACGTATGGAGTTCTGACCCGACCAATTTGGATCACGGAAAACTTCGCATTCCGCAGAATATCTGGTACATCGGTACCGCGAACAACGACGATTCGACGTATGCGATTTCCGATAAGGTTTACGACCGTGCCCAGCCGATTAACCTGGATGCAAAGGGTATTGCATTTGACGCACCCGACACGCCTCCGATTAACTTAAGCTTCCAGCATCTGGACAGCCTTTTCAACGAAGCATTCGAGAAATATCCGATTTCTCAGGAAAATATGAAGAAGATTCAGCAGCTTGACCTTTGGGTAATCGATAAGCTCCGTGTAGCTTTCGGTAACCGTATTATCAAGCAGATGGGACTCTTCGTTCCGGTTTACGTTGCCTGCGGCGGCGATGAGCTGGACGGCATCGATTATGTCCTTGCCACCAAGATTTTCCGTAAGTTCGAGTCATTGAACCTTGCGATGTTACGTGACGAGCTCAAAGAACTCGTAGTATATATCAATAAATCCTTCGGCAAAGGAAAAATGCAGGAGTCCATCGCTTATCTTGAAAGACTGCAGAAGTTATTCTAAGTAAAGGCTTGAATATCTGAGAAACGTAAATTCTGAGAAACCGGAAGAATCCGGGGAATAAGGAATTATACGGATAATAATACGCCGGGAAGGAATAATATCTTGTCGACTAAGAATGTAACTACATATGGGGACTGGTATGACGATTTACAGGTCGTACTGGATACCCTGCAGGAGAACATCATATATGATGACATGAGCCGGCTTCTGGAAGCAGGTCGTGCAAGTGTGTCCATGAACCACAAGCTCATGGAGAAAAGTATCGATGTGTCCTGGGTAGAAGCCATCGAAAACGGCTTAATCCATGTAGATAACGTCGTTCGTAACCCGAGTCGAACCATCATCGACGAGGAGGAAATCGTGCCGATTGCACTTTCCCGTAAAATCACCGTGGAAAGTGTCAAACATCTTGCCCAGCATACGGATTTAATCCAGAGCGTGGACCCGAGAACCGGCAAAATCACTCCCTCCAAAATCCTCAACATCCATAAAGAAGAAAGTCTTGCAACTTACGAAAATCGGTTCGTGAACACGCTGATTGACAGGTTGTATATTTTTATTATGACCCGTTACGAGAAGCTTTCCGAAGTGGATAAGGACGAGGAAGTATATGCATTTCACGTAGAAAACACCGTGGATGACCATAACGGCAACACGATGAAGATTAACGTAACCATTGATACGCAGAGAAACTTAGATGCTACCAACGATTCCGGGTATACCATCTGGCAGAGGGTGGAAAAATTAAAGAAGACCATCGAGGGCTACAAGGGGTCTGAGCTTTGCACGACGCTCGGAAACAACTTTATTCAGCCGCCCGTTATGCGTACCAATGCGATTATGAAAAATATCGACTTAAAGGCCTGTCTTGTCCTTTGGCAGTACATCCTTAGCTACGATAAAGTCGGTTATGAAATCAATGTCGAGGATACCGCAGTTCGTCCGAATCCGGACTATGTCGGCGATTTAAACCGCCTGCTTGCCTGTGAGTTGCTGTTATTCAAAACCTATGCGGAGAAGGACGAAAAAGCAAAGGAATATACACCACTCGGCACAAAGAGATTTAAGAGTATCCAGCCGAAGGTTGTAAAGCAGTACGGCTCGGAATTATTATCCGGTCATTACGATATTCAGACAACGGAGTCGGTAGGTTATGTCCAGGGTGACGGTCTGGTTTCCTTTGTGAAAGCGGATTTGCCCGAAAATTCCGATGAAATTTTCAATCAGATTGATAAAGTCATTCAAATAGAACGTAATTTCTATGACGAAAAGGAACGCAAGAGATTAGAAGAACTTGCTCTCCAGGAAGAAGCCGAAAGAAGACGTCAGGAACGCGAGGCGCGCCTCGAAGAGAAACGCCGCATCGAGGAAGCGAAGCGAGAAGAACGAGAGCGTATCCGAAGAGAACGCGAAGAAGAAGAGAAGCGTGTTCAGGAAATGCTTGAACGCAGAAGAGCCGAAATTGAGGCCGAAGAGAAAGAACGCGCAAGAATCGAGGCAGAACGTCAGGCAAAACTCGAAGAGGAAAGACGGATTGCCGAAGAAGAAGCAAGAATCAAGGCAGAGAAAGAAAAACTCGCTCAGGAAAAAGCAGCCATTCGTTCGGATCTCGGCGATGCGGAAGGCGTGAATCCGGACTCCGTGGACAAGCAAAAAGAAGCCAAGGAGAAGATGGATGCTTACAACTCCGTAACCTGGAACGACATTGCGGAAACCGCGAAGATGATGGAGGAAGAGGCAGAGGCGAAGGAAGCAGCCGGAGAAGAGCAGCCTGAAGAACCGGAAGATCCGAGAGAAGTTGCGGCAAGAATGAAATTCGAGCAGCAGCAAAGGGAGAAGGAACTTCGCGAGAAAGAACGTGCCATCCGCCTCAAAGCAGAACGTGCAAAGTTCGAGGCAAAGCCCTTCGACAAGATTCGCAAGGAATACTCGAGAAATCCTATTTATGTGATTCCCCGCGTATTTATGTGGTTATTGTTTAAATTATTCGGATTTATCCCCCAGGATACCGACAATCCGGATTTAAGACGTATTCTCGAGGAGCGTGCGGAAAAGATCCGCAGGGAGGAATACGAAAGAGGCGAAAGAGAGAAATTCGAGGTTTACTACGCGAAGTATGCCACCAATTTCCCTTACAATATCAAACGTTACTTCAAAGATCAGAAATTCAAGCGCAAGAAAGCCAAGGAGGCCAAGAACAGACCGAAACCGAAATATACCCCACCTGTTCGTACAGCCGAAGAAGAACTGGCTATCCGTCGCCAGATGCGTACTTTGTATCGTACGTACCGCGTAACCATCTTTATGTGGATCTGGCGTAAGATTAAAGAATCGGTCGAGAAGCAGGATGAAGAACCGGTACAATGAGCGAGAATAGTGAAAAGGTCGTAGAACA
>CADANR010000135.1 GCA_902789265.1 uncultured Lachnospiraceae bacterium
GGAGTAAGTAAATTATATTATGACAGATATACGGGTCCGGGAATTTATTATGCGGGGCAGACGATAGGGGGAAATATTTTTTCACTTTACCCGGGGGAATATTTTGAACTGCAACAGTGAAAACGAAAGACAGATAGTAACGAGCAATAATCGAAAAAACGGAGAACGGAAATGGAATTATTTAACGGAAGACCGCAAAATGAGGAAGGCAGATTACCAAGAGAAATTCGGACGTATGATTTTCTGGATTCGCTTGGCATTGATTATCTAAGAACGGATCATGAACCTGCCGATAACATGGAGGCATGTAATACAATCGATGCTATACTGGGAGTCATTATCTGCAAGAATCTTTTTCTTTGCAACCGCCAGAAGACAAATTTCTATCTGCTTATGATGCCCGGTGACAAGAAATTCAAAACCAAGGAACTGTCTTCCCAGATTAATTCCGCAAGACTGTCCTTTGCGGAACCGGAAGATATGCTGAAATATCTCGATATCGAGCCGGGAGCGGTAAGCATTATGGGACTTATGAACGATACCGGTCATAACGTGCAGCTTTTAATTGATGAAGATGTATTAAAAGACGAAAACTTAGGATGTCACCCGTGTGTTTGTACTTCCAGTCTGAAATTAAAGACTGCGGATGTTTTGCAAAAATTTCTGCCGGCGACGGGACATGAATACAGGACCGTTCATCTGGTTGGAGAAGACTGATTCGAAAAATAATGGAATAAAAATGTAGCAAAGCGGAGGGAAAAAATGTTTGAAGCAATCAGGTATCAGGTAATACAAATTGACGGAGATTATGCACATCTTAAGAATGTGGAAGACGATACAGCGGAAACAAAACTCGTAGCCAGAGCGCTTCTTCCCGCGGAAATTAAGGAAGGCAGCATTCTTATCTATGAGATGCTTCAGTATCGGTTGGAAGAATAAGGTGAAAAGTAAAAAATATATGAATCAGTGAAAGGGAAAACAAAATGGACGGAACGGATTTAAAATTTCTTGAACGCGTAAACCCGGTATTTAATACGGCGAAGATGTGTCTGTATCAGCTGGCGATGATCGGAGAGAAAGATGCATTAGCCATTTCGGAAAAACTCGGGCTTGAACAGGACCGGACGCAGAACGGAACCGAGACGGCGAGCTCAGAGGAGCAGTTGAAGGTAGGTCTTGTAATGATGGAGACGAGATACCGTACTATGGGAGAAATGGAGAAGGCAGCAGGCTGCCGGACGATAGTTGATCTGCCGTGCGGATATACGCCCCGCGGAATTCAGCTTGCGGGAAGCGGAATGGATTATGTGGGGCTGGATTTGCCGGCGACAATTATAGAGGCAGAACCGGTTATTCGTTCTCTGATTGATGAAAAGAATCTGAAGAATGTTACCTATGCGGGTGTGGATGCAACCAATTACGGTTCACTGGAAAAAGTACTTAAGGATAAGAAAGGACCGTTTTGTATTACTACGGAAGGACTCCTTATGTATTTCACGGAGTCAGAGACGGGAGTTCTTTGCGACAATATCAGACGAATTCTTGATAAGAAGGGAGGATGCTGGATAGTTGCGGATCCGGAATCTGCGCTTCAGTACATTCTTACCGCACGTTTATTCTTCGGAGATGAATTCTTAAAAATGATGGCAAGTTCTTCGCAAAGAGTGAAAGAGAAAGCGGATGTGGAAATCGGCAAGTCTTCTCTGATTATCCATCCGGGACCGGAAACGCCGGAATCCATGAAAAAAGCAATGGAATTTCTTGCACTTCACGGCCTGAAAGCGGAGAGACTTACGGTAGCCGACTACATGCCGGATCTTATGGGACAAAGTCCCGAGACGACCGAAAATCTTAAAAAGGCAATGGAAAGCTGTGCATACTGGAAAATTACGGTTCTTCAGGATGTGCCGACGAAGACGGAAGAATATCGCTCCGGTGATGTAAGTGTCAGTGCAATGTTAAAAGGCGATTTTCTTTCCCTGATTTTTAACGGAAGAATTGATACGCTTTCTGCACCGGATGTATTAAGGGCTTTTGAAAGCATACAGGAAGGACGGAAAATACGAAAAATCGAAATAGAATGTGACGGTCTTGAGTATATATCCTCCGCCGGATTAAGGGTTCTGCTCATCATGCATAAGAGCACAGACGAAGGGGTAACACTAACCGGAGTTAGGGATAATGTAAGAGAAATCCTGGAGCAGACAGGGTTTGATTCGCTGTTCAATGTAATTTAATAAAATGAAAATAATTTGTCAGACCATATCATGGCAGAGAAAAAAACCAGCGGTGGTGCCCCGCTGGGTTTTCGTAAAAATGTATCCGTTATTCTTCAAAGAATTCTTCTGACATTATTTCAAATTCCGGCAAAATCAGTTTTTTACAATAGGTTTCTTTATCATTAGTAGTATCCATGGAAATCAGTTTTCCTTTAGTGGGGTCAAATTTAAAAAATTGCTGGTATAATCTTTCAAAATCTGTTTGCACGGTATTGTACGGAGTAGAAACTACCCCGTCATCTCTGCTTGCTCCATAATAGCGACTACATTGATTATACATTGCCTCATATTCTTTGCTCCATGGTGCAGCAACATGGTCATATATTATAATGGCCCCTACTCGAATAATAATTTTATCTTTTAGCCAAATGAGTAAGTTTGCGAACTTGTGGTCTGTAAAAGAATCGTACTTTTTAAGAATAATATTCCATGGTTCTTTTTCTAATTCTTCTTGTGTTTCATGTTTTTATTGATTATAAAGCGGCTTCCTGCCCTTAAAACACAAAAAATATGCATAAAGCAGTTACTCTTCTGCATATAAAATGCTAAAATATATGCAGAAAATGGTGACAGTCACCATTAAAAAACTATTAAAAAAATTTGTTTGACAAATAAAAAACATTTCGTTATGATAAAAAACGATTGAGGGAGTAGGACACCTGCTGATGCAGGAAACAGGTCAACATCCTGACAGAGACTCTGTCTGGTCTGTTTTCAAAAGTGCGAGACTCATGTAAACCTTTCAGGCATACATGAAGTCCGTTTATATTTTTTCATTTGATTTCAACCGTTATGCCGAGAGGTATGACGGTTTTTTCATGTAACCGGCAGTGAAAAATTTCAAATGAAAAGGAGGAAGCACTTATGTCAGAGGAGGAAAGAAAATTTTTGGAAATTGTGGATTTAAAGAAAGGTTTCGGAAGCGGAGATACGAGGCAGGAAGTACTAAGGGGTATGAATTTTACCGTTGCTAAAGGCGAGTTCTGTGTACTTTTAGGGCCATCCGGAAGCGGTAAATCCACACTGCTAAACATCATCGGAGGAATCGATAATCCCGATTCCGGATACATTTCCATAAACGGCGACAAGCTGGAGGAAATGGGAGAAAAAGGTCTTACACTTTATCGTAGAAAGCATCTGGGTTATGTCTTCCAGATGTACAATTTAATTCCCAATTTAAATGTCAAAGAGAATATTGAAGTCGGTGCGTATCTTTCCGACAATCCCCTGGAAATTGATGAATTACTGGAAACGCTGGGACTTTTCAAGCATCGCTATAAACTGCCGAATCAGTTATCCGGCGGGCAGCAACAGCGTGTTTCCATCGGTCGTGCAATTGTAAAAAATCCGGACATTTTACTTTGCGATGAACCGACCGGTGCGCTTGATTACAACACATCCAAAGAGATTTTAAAACTCATTGAAGAGGTTAATCAAAAATACGGAAATACCGTGATCATGGTAACACATAACGAAGCAATCCGTCATATGGCAGATCACGTGGTAAAGCTTCGTGACGGTGTTGTCCGTCATAACGATATCAATACCGAAAAAGTATCCGCAATGGATCTTGACTGGTAGGAGGTGTCGATATGAAAAAGAAAAGAATCGCAAACCCTTTGGTAAAAAGGGTTCCTAAAGAACTGTTCGGCGAGTGGAGAAAATATCTGGTGATTTTTATTCTCCTTGTCGGAACCATCGGATTCGTGGCAGGAATGTATGTGGCGAATCACAGCATGTTAATTTCTCTGGATTTGGCAAATGAAGAGAACAGACTGGAGGACGGTCATTTCGAACTGGAAAATAAGGCATCCGAAGAACTTCTTGAAGCGATTGCATCCGGCGAGAAAGTAGATTTAAGAGCATATTACATTGATGAGGCGCACAAAGAAATCGATGAGAAAATCGAGGAAGAAGCCCCGAAGACTTTAAAAGAAGAAGTAGAAAAAGAAGTCCGTAAAAAAGTAAAAGAGGAAATTACAAATAAAGTTACGGATGCGGTAAAAGAGGCAACTGCTCCGTTTGCAGCATTTCTTACGGAAGAAGAAATTCAGAAACAGATTGATGAAGCGGTAGAGAAAACACTGGATGAAAAATACGAATCCACCGTGGAAGAAGTGCTCCCAGATGCCATTGATGAAGCATTAAAGAGTAAAGAATACTTAGACGAAAAAGAGAAGGCGCGTAAGGAAGCATACGAAGAAGCGGAGGACGAAATCAACGAGGAATTTGACAAGCAGGAAGCAAAGAAGTCGAAAGCCACGAAAGAAGCAGAGGCAAACTTCCGCGAGGTTCCCGTTACCGTTTATGAGAATTTCTTCAAAGATGTAGCGGAAGATAATACCCTGGACGGCAATGCCGACGGAAAGGTACGTGTATTTTCCGAAGCAAATGAAATAAATAAAGCAAGCTTTGTAGAAGGTCGTGCACCGGAACGTGATCATGAAATTGCCATCGACCGGATGCATGCGGATAATAACAATCTTCATATCGGCGATCATATAAGGGTTGCGGGAGAAGAATTCGAAAACTGTGGAT
>CADANR010000136.1 GCA_902789265.1 uncultured Lachnospiraceae bacterium
GAGATGTTTACTTTTTCCGCAACCGTGAATGAAGGCCGGACAATTAATGCGGAAGGCTCTGAGAATTTTCCAAAGTATTTCCGGGAATTTAGAAACGAAATATACAGGATTTTGTCGGAAGGAAGCACCATGCTTAACCAAAATACGGATGTGCATTCTGCAAAGCGTTAATTTCGTTAGCCAGTTTTTCAATAAACTGCTTGGATGCAGGGGAAGTTGCAAAATTTCTTGCAACTTCCGTATAGGAAAAAGCTTCATTATATCGTCCCTGGTATTTTAAAATTTTGGCCATCAGAAGATTTCCGACATATCTGTTTAATTTATCGGAGCGGCCGATACTGTTGTTTGCATATTGCGTGGCGGTGGAAATGTCACCGTGCATCAGATAATAGATTGTATAAGCTTCGTTGATGGAAGCATCATGCTGAAAGTTCTTTCCGTAGAATTCCTCTAAGTAAGGACTTGCGTCATACATGACGCGGTCGAGTCTTTCAAGATCTCTTATATCCTCGCAGATATTCATCTGAACATTAAAATAATTTATAAGGTTCATTCGAAAATTCGGATTTTTGTCCTGGGATTTTCTTTTTAAGTCTTCGGGATTGATTAATGCGATGGTCTCGAGTGCGGCATTTGTATTATCCATATATCCGTAGGCATTGGCAAGGTTTAAGATATAGCCCAGGTAGATATTATACATCCTGGAGCTCGGCGTTGTATTTTTTTCTTTCAGACGGTAAACTTCCGCTGAAGTAACTTCTAGAAAGTGCTCGGTATAGCCGTTTTTTTCCAGTTCCCCCATGATGGCATTCTGCCCTTTTACATCCTTAGAGAACAGTTGAACGGAACCGGCCCAAAGAAGAGTTATTAGCAGGCTCCCGAAGATATAAATGAAAACCAGTAATGGCGTCGAAAGAGATCTGTGTACGCGGAAGATGTGAATCATGGAAAATATAAAAATGAAAAAGCTCGGCCACATAATGACTATGGATACCAGAAAATTCTTTGCTTTAAAGCTCATTGTTTTTCCCCCGTTACAGTAAGAATTGAAAAATCACTGCTACCATTTCAGCATACCATAACAAACGGAATAATAGTAGGAGGGATTTACAGAAAAAACATTGATTTTTCACAAAAAAGTAGTAAGATAATACTCGCCGACCGAACGGTCGGTCGGCCGAAAGTATTATAAGGAGTCTTTTACAATGTCCAAGTATAGTGTAAAACGCCCGTTCACCGTTTTGGTGTGCGTGGTATTAATTATCGTTCTCGGTGCGGCAAGTATTTACCGGATGAAGATGGACCTTCTTCCGGATATGAACCTGCCGTATGTTTTGGTTATTACCATGTGCCCCGGCAGCAGTCCGGAAGAAGTGGAGAGAAATGTTACCGCTCCGATTGAAGCGGCGATGGCAACGACTTCGAATATCAGCACGATTCAGTCCGCTTCGTATAACAGTTATTCGATGGTAATTCTGGAATACGAGCAGTCAGCCAACATGGATTCCATTGTCATTGAAATGCAGCAGAAACTCGATCAGGTGGAAGGTTCCTTCCCGACCGGAGTGGCAAGCCCGATGATTATGCAGCTTGATCCCACAATGCTCCCGATTATGGTTGCATCCGCCGATATTGAAGGCATGGATCCGATTCAGATTTCGGATTATGTTGCCACAACACTCGTTCCCTACTTAGAGAGCGTGGAGGGTGTTGCGTCCGTTACGACCATTGGAAGCGTGGAGGAACGTATCGAAATAACTTTGGACGAAGAAAAAATAAAGGCCATCAACGATGATGTTATGGAACAAATCCGCGAAGGCTTTGATGAGGCCCAGGAAGAACTCGATGAAGCAAAGGAGCAGCTTGAAAAAGGCGAAAAGCAGCTTACCCAGGGCCAGAACCAGATGGCGGAACAGTTGTCCGACGGAGCAAATCAGATTGTGAACGGCAAGATCCAGGCATATGTCGGAGAGGCCACCATCGAGAGTACGCTTGCTACCATGTATATGATAAAGCCGTTGTTGGAGCGTGCGGTTACTGCGGCGAAAGCAATGGATAATAACAGTGCTCTTCTCAGGAGCAACATGGATTTGGTTGCCAGATATGAAGCCTTAATCAATTCCTCCTTAACGGATGCAGAGCTTCAGCAGCAAACCGGAATGAACAGGGAGCAGCTTAAGGCAGCGGTTTCTTCCATGAAGCAGATTCAGGAAACCCTGCAGCCGAACAGTGAGGAATTAAAAAAGGCAATTGAAGACCTGGAGTATGCCGGATTTGATTTAAAATCCCTGGGCATTACCGCAGACATGAGTAACCAGCCTGCTCTTTCCGCACAGTTATCCGAGGGACTGGCTACCGTAAATTCCACGATTGCCACACTGGAAGAGGCGAAGAAGCCGCTTGCGGAAGGAAAAATTACAATCGACGATGCCTATAAGAAATTAAATGAAGGACTGATCAAGGGAATTGTTGAAGTCAGCAAGGGCGCAACGGAACTTGCAAACGGCAAGGCAGCTTTGGAGCAGGGACAGGCACAGCTTGATAATGCCAAGGAAGAAGCGATGAAGGCTGCTGACATTTCCGCGATTGTTACATCGGATATGCTCGGAAATTTAATTATTGCGCAGGATTTCAACATGCCGGCAGGATATATTGAACAGGGAGCAACTTCCTATCTCGTTACGGTCGGAGACAGCGTAAGAACCGTGGAAGATTTAGAGGACATGGTTTTACTCGATATGGGAATGGAGGATATCGCGCCGATTAAGGTAAAAGATGTAGCTTCCGTGGATATACTGAATAACGCGGACGAATCCTATTCGAGAATCAACGGAAACCCTGCGGTTATGCTCTCCATTGAGAAGCAGACCGGTTATTCCACGGGCGAGGTTACCGATAAACTTTTAAAGAGATTCAAGCAGTTGGAGGAAGAAAAAGAAGGACTGAATATGGCGGTCCTTATGAACCAGGGCGTTTATATCGACATCGTTGTGGAGTCGGTTTTACAGAACATGTTAATCGGTGCTGCACTTGCTGTCATTGTATTGATTATATTCTTAAAAGATTTCAAGTCCACGTTTATCATTGCATGCTCGATTCCGCTTTCGGTTGTTTTTGCAATTGTACTGATGTACTTTACAAAGATTTCGCTAAACATTATTTCACTTTCCGGAATTGCGCTCGGAATCGGAATGCTGGTGGATAACTCCATCGTTGTGATTGAGAATATCTACCGTCTGCGTAAGGAAGGACTGACTGTAAAGAAAGCGGCCGTGGAAGGTGCGAAGGGTGTCGGCGGGGCGATTGCGGCATCAACTCTTACCACGGTCTGCGTATTCGCTCCGATTGTATTTTCCAAGGGTGTAACCAAACAGATCTTTATCGATATGGCGTTAACCGTAACCTATACGCTCGGCGCCAGCCTTCTTGTGGCATTGACCTTTGTACCCTGCCTTGCATCGATGATGATGAAGGACGGCGAAGTCAAACAGACGAAATTCTTTGACCGGTTCCGCGATGCATACGGGGGTCTTCTGGGAAAACTGCTTCGTGTAAAACCGCTTGTTGTGGGTGTTGCAGTATTACTTCTGGTTGCAAGTATTTTTGCCGGCTTTTCCAGAGGCTTTGCATTCATGAGTATGGATATCGAGGTGGATCAGATTTCGATGACTGTATCCGCACCGGAGGATGTGGTATTTAGCGAAGAGGAACTGATGGCAGTCTGTGATGAAGTAACGGAAAAGGTCATGGGAATTGACGGGATTGAAACCGTCGGTGTTATGACCGGCGGAAACAGTGTGCTTTCCATGTTCGGTGTCAGCGGAGGAGCCGGTGCAACCTACTATATTCTCTTAGATGAAAAGAGTCACCGGAAATTAAAGGATGTCCAGAGTGACATCATAGAAAAGACCAAAGATATCAATTGCAGGATTGATGTGGAGACCACATCCAACGATATGATGTCGCTTATGGGAAACGGTCTTTCCGTTATGGTAAAGGGGCGTGATTTGGATAAAATCCGGGAATACACCAAAGAAGTGGTTGCCATCATGGAAGAAACACCGGGAGTCATTGAAATCAATGACGGACTGGATGACATGACGCCCTGCATGAAAATTCATGTGGACAAGGTAAAAGCCATGGAGTATCAGCTGACGACGGCGCAGGTATTTGCGGAAGTCATGAAAGCAATGATGCCTTCCACATCCACAACGCACCTGTCCGCAGATATCAAGGACTACGATATTTATGTCATTTCGGATGATCAGAAGGATACTACACTTCAGGATATCCGACATCTGACTTTTCCCTATACCGACAGGGAAGGAAAAATCACGGAGGTTCCGCTCGCATCCATTGTTACCTTTGAACTGACGGATACGTTAAGTGCAATCAATCGTGATGCACAGACCAAGTATATTTCCGTTTCTGCACAGGTGGATGATGATCATAATATCACATTCGTCAGCGAAGAACTCCAGAAAAAATTCAAAGAGATTGATATGCTTGAAGGCTATACGATTAAGATGGGCGGAGAAGATGAGATGATTCGCGATGCGATGCAGCAGCTGGTTGCAATGTTAACTCTCGCTGTCATTTTCATTTATCTGATTATGGTGGCGCAGTTCCAGAGCCTTCTTTCGCCGTTCATTATCATGTTTACGATTCCGCTTGCATTTACCGGCGGACTGTTCGCCCTTTTCTTTACGGGCAACGAGGTATCCGTAATCGGTATGCTGGGCTTTGTCATGCTGGCCGGAATTATCGTAAATAACGGTAT
>CADANR010000137.1 GCA_902789265.1 uncultured Lachnospiraceae bacterium
TGTTTTTCCGCGGAAAGCTGCTTAATCAGAGTCAAGCCTACCTTACCGCACCCCACAATTATAATTTTCATTTCTGCATCCCCGACAGGTACTTATCCGTTCCGATTGCTGCCTGTCAACATTTGTTTAATTACTCTTATTGTTTAATTTATGTTCCGGTTTACTATTTCACAACAATGTTGATGATACGTCCCTTAACATAGATTTCCTTCACAATCGTCTTGCCTTCGATGGAACGCTTCACCGCCTCGGAAGCCTTTGCCTTCGCGATAGCGGAATCGCTGTCCTCATCCACGCCGACCAACACGGTATCCTTTACCTTGCCGTTTACCTGAACACCGATTTCAATCTCGTCATCTTTTACGAGTGCCTCATCATAAACCGGCCAGGGTTCGAATGCAATCGTGGTATCGTGTCCCAGAATACTCCACATCTCTTCGCCGACATGCGGGGTAATGCAGGATAACATCTTGATGATGCCTTCCGCGTATTCCTTCGGGCAGCTTCCCTCTTTATATGCCGCATTCATAAAAATCATCATCTGGGAGATTGCCGTGTTAAAGCCTAATGACTCGTAATCGTCGGTCACCTTCTTGACGGTCTTATGATACAGTTTTTCAAGGTTCGCCTTTTTGTCATCCTTTAAATTCTCAGGGTTCGTAAAGAAGGTCCATACACGTCCGATAAATCTTCTTGCACCCTCTACACCCTGCTTGCTCCAGGGCTTGGAAACCTCCAGGGGTCCCATGAACATTTCATAAAGTCTTAAGGTATCTGCGCCGTAATCTCTTACGATATCGCTGGGGTTAATTACGAATTCAGGGAAACGTTTCCCCATCTTGATACCGTTCTCGCCTAAAATCATACCCTGATGAACGAGCTTCTTAAACGGCTCTTTGACAGGGGATAAGCCCTTGTTGTAAAGATATCTGTTCCAGATTCTGGAATACATCAGGTGTCCTACCGCATGCTCCGGTCCGCCGATGTAAAGATCCACCGGCATCCAGTGCTTTAAGAGTTCCTGATTGGCGAATTCGTTTTCGTTATCAGGATCGATGTAACGGAAATAATACCAGGAAGATCCCGCGGAGCCGGGCATTGTCGAAGTCTCGCGTTTGCCCTTCACACCGTTATGATCATACTGCTTCCACTCGGTCGCATTCTCAAGCGGCGCCTTTCCGCCCTCGCCCTTGTAATTTTCAAGTTCGGGTAATACAAGCGGCAGCTCGTCATCATCGAGAACATGAATGCTTCCGTCCTCCAAATGAACTACGGGTACCGGCTCGCCCCAGTAACGCTGACGTGCAAAAATCCATTCACGGAAGTGATAGTTCACGCAACGCTTTGCCACGCCCATTTTTTCAAGTTTTACGGTAATGGCTTCCTTTGCTTCTTCCACGGTCATGCCCGTGAATTCTTCGGAATTGATTAACTTAAAGCCTTTTCCGAGATAATCGTATTTCTCAAGTGCATGTTCCGATACGTCCTGATGACCTGCCTCCTCGGAGCCGTCAATAACCTGGATCATGTCGATGTTATGAGCAATTGCATATTCAAAGTCACGCTGATCATGGGAAGGAACCGCCATAACCGCACCGGTTCCGTAGCTGGCAAGTACGAAGTCACCGATGAAGAGTTTTGCTTCCTTGCCGTTTACGGGGTTGATACACGTTACGCCCTTAAGCTCACAACCCGACTTGGTTTTATTTAATTCCGTACGGTCCATATCGTTCTTCTTTAAGGTTTCGTCGATATAAGCCTGTACTTCTTCTTTGTTCTCAATTCTCGGCATCAGCTGTTTTACGAGCTCTCCGTCAGGCGCAAGAACCATGAAGGTAATTCCGTAGATGGTCTCGATACAGGTTGTGAAAATCGAGAACTTTCCGCCGCCCACGATTTCGAATTCCACTTCAACGCCTTCGGACTTGCCGATCCAGTGACGCTGCATATCCTTCGTGGACTTCGGCCAGTCGATTTCATCCAGGCCTTCGAGCAGTTCCTCCGCGAATGCGGGCTGGTCAATAACCCACTGCTTCATGTTCTTACGAACCACCGGATACCCGCCTCTTTCACTCTTTCCGTCAATGACCTCGTCATTGGAAAGCACGGTACCGAGCTCTTCGCACCAGTTTACCGGCATATCGATATATTTTGCATAGCCGTCCAGATAAAGCTGCTTAAAGATCCACTGTGTCCATTTGTAGAATTTCGGATCGGAGGTTGCAACCATTTTGCTCCAGTCATAATCGAATCCGAGTTCCTTAAGCTGCTTGGAAAATGTCTCAATATTCTTCTCCGTGAATCCGTTCGGATGATTTCCGGTCGTTACCGCATACTGCTCTGCGGGAAGGCCGAAGGAATCATATCCCATCGGATGAAGCACGTTATATCCCTGCATTCTTTTCATACGGGAGATGATATCCGTTGCGGTATATCCTTCCGGATGTCCGGCATGAAGGCCGACTCCCGAGGGATACGGGAACATATCCAGTGCATAGAATTTCGGTTTTGAAAAATCCCATACATCCGTTTTGAAGGTCTGGTTCTCCTCCCAGTATTTCTGCCATTTCCGCTCAATTTCCGCGGGGTTGTAGATCTTGTCCATTGTATTACTCTCCTTAAATCTATTTCTTAAGCATATTAATTTACTCTGCTGTAATTCAGTTTATGCTCGAGCAAACGTAAGAATAATTATACCTTCAGCGGCACTCTCTCGAATTTCGTTACATCCACGAGTCCCTGCGTGGACATCTTCAGCGCAGGTATTACGGGAAGACTTACGAATGCCATGTTCATGAACGGCTCCACATCACGGGAGGTTCCGAGTTCGTATACCGCATTGCGGACACGCGCATTGAAGCCCGCCGTATCCTTTGCAGAGAAGTCCGACATCAGCCCTCCGATCGGAAGCGCCATTCTGGCAATGTCCTTGCCGTCTTTGATAACCACGTTTCCGCCGCCCATGGAAATAATCTTGTTTGCGGCAGCTGCCATCTCTTCATCGGATGTTCCGATTACGATGATATTGTGGGAGTCGTGTGAAACGCTCGATGCAATGGCACCCGCTTTCATTCCGATTCCTTTGATATAGCCGATTCCGATGTGCCCGGTTCCCTTGTACCGCTCAATCACGGCAAGCTTTAAAATATCACGTTCCACATCGATTCCGCTGTTTTTATCAAAATGAATTTCTTCATGTGTTTCTTTGGTGATAATCTGTCCCGGAATCAATTCGATGACTCTGCAGATTCCGTTCTCTTCGGATAATTTGAAGCTCTCCGCCGTAATCGGTGACACATGGAAGGTGTCCCTGACCTTCATTTCAAGATCCATATCCACCATCGGTGGATCGAATTCAATCAGGTCTCCGTTCTTTACAGCGATTTTTCCGTGTGAGTAAACATCCGTTACATGGAATAATTTCAGATCATCCACAATTGTCAGATTTGCAATATATCCGGGTGCTACGGCACCGGTATCGGGAATACGGAAATACTCTGCTGCCTGAAGGGATGCCATACGTACGGCAATCACGGGATCAACTCCGAGAGCTTCGGCAAAGCGGATAATCTTATCAATATGTCCTAAGTTTAACAGATCCGTCGGATGGGAATCATCCGTTACCAGAAGGCATCTGTGGCTGTATTTCGGACTGAATAATCCGATTAAATCCTTTAAATTCTTTGCGGCAGTACCCTCGCGAATCATGATGTACTGGCCGCGCTTTAATTTTTCCACCGCTTCGTCCATGTTGGAGCATTCGTGGTCGGACTGTACGCCGGCTGAAACATAGGCATCCAGATCCTTTCCGTGAAGGAGGGGTGCATGACCGTCCACCACTTTCCCGAAAGCCCTTGCGTCCCTGATTTTTCTTATGGCATCCGGATCCTTATTTACAACGCCCGGGAAATTCATCATCTCCGCAAGCCCCAAAACTCTCGGATTATTGTAAAGGTCGATTAAGTCCGGTGCATGCATAATTGCGCCGGTTTCGTCAAAGGGCGTTGCCGGAACACAGGAGGATGCCGTGAAAAATACATCCATCGGAAGTCCCGCGCTTGCCTGCATCATGTAATCGATTCCGGTTTTGCCGCAGACATTCGCAATTTCATGCGGATCTGCAACAATGGCGGTCGTTCCGTGCGGGAGACATACTCTTGCCAGCTCGTACGGAATCATCATGGTACTCTCGATATGAATATGTCCGTCAATTAACCCCGGACAAATAAATTTGCCGGAAAGGTCGCGAACTTTATCAGCGTCGGAATCCTTATAATCTCCGACACCGAGAATTCGGTCATTCTCCAGCAATACATTCTTTTTTTCCACTTCGTCCGTAAAGACATTTACGACGAAAGCATTTTTTAAAAGTGTTTTCACGTTCGAGCTCCTTGCCCACATAAAAAATCACATTAAATTGTAGCACAAATCCTTCAAAATAACAATGTATAGGTTTAGTACGAAGAAATCGTATCGTCGTCATCGCCGACATTTTTCTTAATATTCTTGATGACAACATAGTAACTGTAGTTGTCGTTTACCTTTACCGCCACGCGGTCGCCGACCTTCTTATGAAGCACGGCTTTCCCCAGCGGGGAATCGATACTTGCACAGCCGTTTAAGGCATTGCTTCGGATGCCGGTCACGATTTTATAATCCTCTTCCTCGTTATCTTCTTCGAAAAATAACGTCACTACCGTGTTAATTCCGACCTCGTCATCCTTCGAGGTATC
>CADANR010000138.1 GCA_902789265.1 uncultured Lachnospiraceae bacterium
AAAATACAGTTCAAATGAGAACATTCCGACATAATGAATGCCGCCGTTAAACCAGTAGAAACCCTGCTGGGGTGAATACAGGAAAAGGATGATAAACAAAGTAACTCCGGCGAACATGCCAAGCACGGGCAGACCGGATTTTTTAAGGAAAACCTTACAGGAAACAAAAGTGAATACAAACATGGACGTGACAAGGTTCAGGATTAAAAAAACAGGCCCGATCACATAATACTGCTCGCCGAAGATCATGGGATTTAAGCCCATAAAGAAGATGGAACTGTAAGTTCCCTGCCAGGTGTGCCACATGTTAACGGCATTCTCAATGGAACCGGAAACGATGCCTTTAGGATTGAAACCGCCGAGCATATAGTGAATCCAGACGGGTGCCGAATACCCGTAATCATCAAAAAACGGAATCGCATACTTTGTTAAAAGCAAAAGCGGAATCAGTGCAACCGCAAGTGCAAGCAGAAGCATCAGCGAATAGATTTTTAAATTAGGTCCGAAGGACAATATTTTCTTCATTGTTTTCATAACGAAAGTAAGTATACTACGATTTCCGACCCTTTGACAACTCCCACGTATTGCTTGATTATTCACATGAAAAACCATATAATGATTTGTGGAAATGCAAAGTGTATAGTGGGTTTGCGGGGTGTTTTGCATGAAGAAGAAATTGGTATTAACCATGCTCGTCTTATCTGTTTCATCGGTTTTATTTGCGTGTTCATTTCCCGATGCAGTCGTTTCGTCGGAAAATGCCGGCAGTGAAATTCTGCTTGCCGAAGAAAACGGATCCTTGGATGATTCATCAAAAGAGAAGGAATCTGCAAGCGGTCAGGAAACGAAAGATAAGAAAGACAATACAGATTTAAATGATACAAATATAACGGACAAGGATAACAAAGACAAAGAAGACAAGAATAAAGACGAAAACAGCAAAGATAATAAAGCTGATAAAGATACTAATAAAGAAAACAATAAAGATAATAAGAAAGATAATAATAAGGACGAAAATAAAGACGATAAAAACAAAGCTGATAAAAACGGCGAAGTCGATGATTCCGATTTAAAAGTGGCATCGAAAGAACAGGCCGAAAAAGAAGCTGCAGAAAAAACAGATACAGAACAGGAAAACAAAGAGCAGGTCATTTTGGCGGAAACGGATCAGACTGCCGCAGAAATCGAAGCGCAGGCGGAGATACAGAAAATTGCACTGGAACAGACGGAAGCGGAGCGCATCGCGGAAGAACAGGCAGCGGCACTTGCGGCCGCAGAAGAAGCAGAGAAACTTGCACTTCTGCAGGAGGCGGCAACAGTGGCTTCAGCCGATGACGGACTTGCAATTGTGAATGCGGCAAGAGCCGAAGCGGGTCTGGGCGCGGTTAGCTATGATACAACCCTGAATGTCCTTGCTTACCAACGTGCTGCGGAAATTTCTGAGTGCTGGGGACATTTAAGACCGGACGGAAGTCTTTGTTTTACCATCCTGGACCAGAACGGGGTAAACTATTCTGTCTGCGGTGAAAATATCGCGGCAGGGCAGGAGAACATAACGGAAGTTATAAATATGTGGTTGAATTCTGAAGGACATCGCGCTAATATTTTAAACGGTGCGTATAACAGGATGGGAATCGCCGTTTATTACGGCGGTGAGTACGGAACCTACTGGGTACAGATCTTTACAAACTGATTATAAATATATGATTATAAATATAAAGGGAGATTTACGAATGAGACAATTTACTTCTGACGAACTCAGAAAAACATGGAAGCAGTTCTATATTGAAAGAGGACATGTGGATGTCGGTGCGGTATCGCTTGTATCCGACGGTTCCACCGGCGTTCTGTTCAATGTAGCCGGCATGCAGCCGTTAATGCCGTATCTGCTTGGAGAAAAGCATCCGTTAGGAACGAGACTTTGCAATGTGCAGGGATGTGTACGTACCAACGATATCGATTCCGTCGGTGATAAAAGCCATGTAACCTTCTTTGAAATGATGGGAAGCTGGAGTCTCGGCGATTATTTCAAGGAAGAAAGATGCAAATGGAGTTATGAGCTTTTAACGGAAGTTTTCGGATTCGATGCGGATCATCTTGCGGCAACCGTATTTGCGGGTGACGAGAATGCACCCAGAGACGAGGAAGGCGCACAGTACAGAATCGCATCCGGTTTTAAGAAGGAAAACATTTATTATCTCCCGGCAGAGGATAATTGGTGGGGACTGGAATACGGCCCCTGCGGACCCGATTCCGAAATGTTCTATATTGCGGATGTTCCGGATTGCGGACCGAATTGCGGACCGGGATGCAGCTGTGGGAAATATACCGAACTCGGAAACGACGTTTTTATGCAGTATGAAAAATTAAAGGACGGTTCTCTGATTCCGCTTAAGCAGAAGAACGTGGATACCGGCTGGGGACTGGAAAGAAACCTTGCGTTCTTAAACGGAACAAAGGATGTTTACAAGACAGATGTGTTTGCTCCGGTAATCGCTTATATTGAAAAGGCTTCGAACATGCAGTATGAAGCAGACGAGAAACTTACCAAATCCATGAGAATCCTTGCAGATCACACCAGAACGAGCGTGATGTTAATCGGAGATGCGGCAAGACTTGTTCCTTCCAATGCAGGAGCAGGTTACGTATTGAGACGGTTAATCCGCCGTGCGGTTCGTCACGCAAGAATGCTGGGTCTTAAGAAAGAAAATATCCTGCAGATTGCAGGCATTTATATGGATGACATCTATAAAGAAAGTTTTCCGCTTCTTACCGAAAACAGAAAGTTTGTAATTGACGAACTGACGAAAGAAATCGACAGATTCGAAAGCACTCTTGAAAACGGTATGAAGGAATACAAGAAGATTCTGGATACCGCGAAGGCGGAAGGTAAAAAGGAAATCGAAGGGAAAGATGCATTCTATCTTTATGATACGTTCGGTTTTCCTCTTGAACTTACCGAGGAACTTGCGGCGGAAGAAGGCTTAAGTGTTGATGCGGAAGGATTTAAGGTCTCCATGGAAGAGCAGAAGGACCGTGCGAGAAAAGGCCAGAAGACCGATAATCTTGACCTTTCCACCTCCGTATTTGATGAGCTTGATGAGAGTATTAAGACCGAATTTATCGGTTACGACAGTCTGACGGGAAAAGATACCATCGCGGCAATCGGTTCCGCGGATGCTTTGAAGGACCGTTTAAACAAGGGCGAGGACGGAACGATTGTTGTAAAAGTGACTCCGTTTTATGCAACCATGGGCGGCCAGAAAGGTGATATCGGTATCATTAAGACCGCGGACGGCGTATTTAAAGTAACGGATACCGTAAAACTCGGAAAAGACAGAGTCGGCCATGTCGGAAGCTGTGTGGAGGGCTTTATTGCAACGGGAAGCGAAGCGGAGCTTAATGTGGATACAACGAACCGTGCCTTTACCTGCAGAAATCATTCCGCAACACATCTTCTGCAGAAAGCACTTCAGATTGTTCTGGGAGACGACGTTCACCAGCAGGGTTCCTATCAGGATCCGGACCGTACCCGTTTTGATTTCTCCTACGGACAGGCAGTATCAAAAGAAGATTTAAAGAAAATAGAAGCCCTTGTCAACGAGCGTATTGCAGCGGATTATCCCGTGGAAACCAAAGTCTGCGGAATTGAGGAAGCAAAGAGTCTGGGAGCCATGGCTTTATTCGGAGAGAAATACGGAGATTCCGTACGCGTCGTTATGATGGGTGATTCGAAGGAATTCTGCGGCGGTACGCATGTAAAACATACCGGGGATATCGGATTTTTCAAGATTTTATCCGAAAGCGGTGTGGCAGCAGGCGTAAGACGTATCGAGGCCATTACGGGAGCCAATGTTATGGCATACTACGCGAATATGGAAGCGCAGTTTGCATCCGCCTGTGCAGTGGTAAAATCACAGCCTGCGGACCTTGCATCCAAACTGGAGCATATGAATGCGGAGATTAAGGCAATGCATTCCGAGATTGATGCATTAAAGAGCAAGGCTGCAAAGGAAGCAATGGGAGATGTAATGGATTCCGTGAAGGAAGTAAATGGTGTTAAACTCCTTGCAACATCCGTTCCCGGAGTTGACATGAACGGCTTAAGAGATTTGGGCGACCAGCTGAAAGCAAAACTCGGCGAAGGCGTTATCGTTCTTCTTTCCGAAGCAGACGGCAAGGTTAATATGGTGGTTATGGCTACCGATGAAGCACAAAAGAAAGGTGCTCATGCAGGCAACTTAATCAAAGCAATCGCCCGTAAAGTCGGCGGTGGCGGTGGCGGAAGACCGAACATGGCACAGGCAGGCGGTAAGAATCCCGCAGGTATCCCGGATGCCATTGCGGAAGCCGTTACCATACTGGAAAGTCAGATTCAGTAAGTACCGTATTAAAGAAAAAACTTGACGAAGAGAGAAAAATCAGTATAATTAGGAATGTGCAGTTTTTTGGAAATACCCGAACGGTGATTGCACAAGTCCAAAACCGGGAGGAGGGTTGAGAGATGTCTAGAGTAGAAGTTAAAGAAAACGAGTCCTTAGACAGCGCATTACGTCGTTTTAAGAGAAGCTGCGCAAAGGCCGGTATCCAGCAGGAAATTCGTAAAAGAGAACATTACGAGAAGCCTGCTGTAAAGCGTAAAAAGAAAAGCGAAGCAGCTAGAAAGCGCAAATACAATAACTAATATGATTATTC
>CADANR010000139.1 GCA_902789265.1 uncultured Lachnospiraceae bacterium
CTCCCTGTCCTGCATGGCAGTTGCTTTGTCCATAAACCCGCGGGAAATATATTTCTGATATCCCGGAAACGTCAAATGCATTTCGGATGCTCGGTTTTTTGGGATGTGATACGTGTCATAGGAATATCTTGTCAGCAGCTCTTTGCTCCGAATTGCCGAAAGAATTTTGCCGGTATAAAATGCATCGGAAAGCGCACGATGAAACGGTGCGTCCTGCTCGATTCCCAAAGCCGCAACGGCATGATCAAGTGCGCGGGCGGATTTTTTTCCTTCAAAATCAAGGCCGTAAAGCTTCTGCACGTCCAGATAAGGAAACGGACCCTTTGCAAGATCCGGCATTCCGTAATATTTCATGTTTCGCTGCAACTCAACAAGATCGCCGGGTCCCCAGGTGCAGAAAATATAATCCTCACCGCACCATGAAAGATGGTGATATAATTCATCTTTTTATAAACCTGGGGTTTGATGATACGGGAAAATTCCTTAATCTGTTTTCTGTTTTCATCCAGTAAAACCGCACCGATTTCTATGATTTCAAAGCATAGTCCCGGATCCCCGGAATTTTTCCAATCGGATGGCTGGTTCCACTCCAAATCAACTACAACATAATTCATTAATTTATCCTTAAGATACCCTTTTTTCTGTTCCGTCATGGTCCTGCACAGTCCTTGACGAAAGATACGTTTCATCTTAAACTGAAAAAAATAAAATCAAACCCGGGACGAAATCATGAGTAAACACACAAATGACAAAGAAGATATTTTGAAAGCCGCTAAGGTCGTGCTGACGAACCGCTTTATTCTGACGCAGGGAATGCATCGTTTCTATGCAAAAGAGACGTTCCGTCTTTATCATAAAAAATGGAAGAACGGCGTTTTACTTGCAGGCGTTATTACACTCGGTGCCGGGATTCTTTTAACCACGGCACTTCCCGGCTGGTTTAAAATCGCCGGGGCCCTGTTAATCCTTGCCGGCTGCTATTTTATCTTTATGTCCTTCTTCGGTTATCTCTATGGTGCCCGCGTTTCTTACAAAAATCTGGAAGCCGCGCTCGGAACACCTCCCGAAGTTACGGTTCGTTTCTACCCTGCATTCTTCAGTGTGGAGACCGGCAATAAGCCTTTGAATTTCTATTATAAGCAGATTACCCGGCGCCTCGAATATGATGAAATGGCCATCCTGATTGTGGGAAACGGCAATACGATTGCGCATGGTCAGATCATCGATAAGGCTGCCATGTCGCCGAAAGATCTTGAAAGTTATTATAATGTCTTAGAACACGCCGGAATTCTGCCCGAGTAACGCATACTCTTTTGAATTCATTCCGGTTTTATATTGTCATCCGTTTTCCGGCAATCGAAATAATCGGATTATTCTGCCTTCCCTAGCAATTCATCCGAATCCAGCACAATCGTAAAAGGGCCGTCGTTTAAAAGCGATACCTTCATTTCCGCGCCGAAGCTTCCGCACTCGGTTTTATATCCGTGCTTCCTGCATTTTTCAATGATGGAATCATACATTGCACTTGCCATCTCGGGGCCTCCCGCATGGAAGAAGGAGGGACGGTTTCCTTTTTTGCAGTCCGCATACAATGTAAACTGGGAAATTAATAAAAGTTCCCCGCCTACATCATCAATCGACAGATTCGTCTTTCCGTTTTCATCATCAAAAATCCGAAGCTTTAACATTTTCGCAATCATCTTATCGGCAATCTCATCCGTATCAGAATCCGCAATCCCGATTAACACAAGAAAACCTTTCCCGATTTCCCCGATTACTTCTCCGTCCACTTTGACGTTTGCATTCGTCACCCTTTGTATTACAAATTTCACTTATACTGTCCTCTTAATACGAAATAATAAAATTCCAAAATAATTATCAGAAAATCCCCGCAGCTCCGGGAATCTCTGCCGCCGCATCCACAAGATATGTCGCACCTGCTGCCGCTAAATCTTCCCTTTTTCCGTAACCGAATGTCACGCCCACGGAATCCACTCCGGCGCCGACCGCGCCCAGAATATCATATTTGGTATCACCGATCATTAAGCATTCTTCCGGTTTTAAGGAATATTTATCAATCGCTTTTTCAATCAGTCTCTTTTTATCGGAACTTTTATCGGTTAATTCCACGCCGATTAAATCATCAAAATAAGGGGCAAGTCCGATGTGCTCAATGATTTTTTCCGAAAATACAAGCGGCTTGCTGGTAACTAAAAAAACCTTACATCCTCTTGCTTTCAGTTCCTTGATAAGCTCCGGGATTCCTTCGTATACATCCACATCAAACATACGACCCTTCTCGTAGATGTCTCTGTATAACGCAACCGCCTTTTTGCAGTCCTCTTCATTCATCTGATATTCCCTGGTGAAGGAATCATAAAGGGACGGGCCGATAAAGGAATGCAGTTTTTCTTCCGGCTGATTTTCATAACCAAAATGGGACAATGCATACTCCACCGAGGACACTATCGCCCTGCCGGAATCTGTCACGGTCCCATCCAAATCAAACATAATATTTCGGTACATTATAATGCCGCCTTGTCCATTTTTTCCGCAATTTCTTCCATCTCATTGAATACGGAAAGAGAGATGTATCTTCCTGCTCTCGGGAACTGTCCTAAGTTAATGGCACAGTCGAAGGAACTGATTAAGGAATCAATTGTTTCTACGGCAGCACCGCCCTTCGTTCCGAATTCGTCATACAGATGTCTCCAGTCGGTAAAGAGGCGGATTGCCTTACGACCGTTCTTTCCTTCCACTACGGGAAGTGCAATCTGGGTACCTGCCGCAATGGTCATTCTGCCTTCCTCGCTTGCTGCGGGGAGATCTTTGTTGGAATGAATCGGAACTAAGAATTTCGCCTTCACAACTTCCACGGATAAGAAATTATAGTAAAGGCTGTAGATAATTCTTCCGTCCTCGTTTTGAACGTCTTCGTCTTTTAACTGTCCCATTAAAAGCATCCAGCGAACCAGATTCGGATTCGTTACGGGGATGCTGTTTTTCGGAGCATTTGAATAATCCGGTGCTTTATGCCCTGCTTGTTCTCTCCGTTTTCGATTTTTCTGATAACGTATTTATCGTCTTTGAAGACTTCCTCCATACGCTCCTTGTATGCTTCGGTAAATACCCTGACATTCGGTGCCGTACACATAAAGCTTCCGTCATCATTTTTCACGGTTCTCGAAAGCATATAAGGCTCGCCGGTTAAGGAACTGAATACGCAGTAAATATAATCTGCCTGCATAATCTTTCTGCAAAGCGTATTTCCGAGCATGGAAATCTTGGTTGCCTGCTCTGCTTTCTTCTCTTCACTGTCGTCCTTTTCGATTTCACGGATAAACCAGGAATAAAATCTCCAGATTTCCTCCACGTCAGTCGTGCTTAAATTTCCGACCTCTTCACGGGTTAACTGAAGTCCCCTGTCAGCAACATATGAATTGGTAAGCGCTTTTACATAGGAATGTACCTTGCTCTCAAGTGTTACATCCTCGGTATAAACAACATCACCGATTCTGAATTCCCTTCCGGATGCGGAGACCTTTAATCCCACGCTGCCGCCTGCGGTGGCATTTTTCTCGCCGTCTTCTTCCTGAATCCCTAAGATCGTAATTTCCGTCTCTTCTTTCACATCACTTCCGGGATTGGAAATAAATGCCTTGGAATCCACAACGGCCGCACCGTCCATTTTTCCCAAAAGAAGAACCGTTGCTCCGCCTTCAACCGGAAGAATCTTTTCCACGCCCATAACAAAAGAAGAAGACTTTGCCTTCTGCTCACGCTTCATCTCCTCCGGAGTTTTCGCGGCTACAACAACCTCTTCTTCCTCTTCTTCATTTTTCTTTTTTGAAATCTTGTCAAATAAACCCATAATTTTTAATCCCCACTTAATCGGGTTTTTCGGAGTTTTCTTACGAATCTGCCGGAAAATCACCGGCCCTGTTTTACCTTGTCCGACAAAGTTCGCAAGAAAAATCCTTCTCCCGTTTTGCGTTCCCGAGGCGATTCGAACGCCCGACCCCTCGCTTAGGAGGCGAGTGCTCTATCCTGCTGAGCTACGGAAACATTTGGTATTACCTAAAACTCCACGAATCCCTGCATCCAGATATTTCCCTTGAAGCGTCTGCCGATTTCCGGCTCGCCCATCAGGTCATCCTTTCGAATGCAGACATTGAAATAAATATCGTCTGCCACTACATCGAGAATACAGATTTCTTCTCCCGTAATGGTATTAATATTTTCCGAAACATCTTTGATTTCTCCGAGTACCGAATACTCATCGCATTCGATTCCCGACGGCATAAAATAGCTGTCCACTAAGGAATACACGTCCTCCGTCTGTGCTTTCTTCCGAAGAAGAGAGAACGTATCCATATCTTCAATTGCCATATTTTCAATGGCGCTTTCGTCACCGGTTCTTGCACGCCTTAGGAGATTTTCCCGATTCGAACGGCGCTTTTTCAAAACATGCTCGTCGGATTCGCTTTTCTCAATCGGCATCATTACCGCACCTTTTAAAGAAAGAGCCGCAAGTGAAATGTGTAAAACATCGATTGCGCTGTTATCGATTTCCTCTTTCTTGGAAAGATACGAAACCATATTCTGCAGATGGAAGATTAACGGCATTCCCAGCCGGTAATCATCACAGATTCCGACATATTCATCCGTGGCGGAATGTTTTTCAAAAACCACCTTTTCCGTGGAACTGATTGCCTTCGCTTTTAAAAACGGAATTGTATAATCTATAAAAATCTCGTCTTTCCCGCTCTCTGCCGGTTCCATGGTCCCGCGGATAATCAAACCGATATCCGCACCGTAATACTTCACATACTCAAGCTTTGCTTTATTCTCATCTACGGAAGACACAAAGCTTTTGTCTGCTTCATATGCCACATCAGATAAGAGACGTCTGAAGCCTTCTCTGGAGAAATCATTGGAAAAGCCGATTGCCCGCATATAATCGTGCATGTCTCTTACCTCTTTGAAATATGTAAATTCTTAAATCCAATAATCCTTAGATAATAATTTTGCTTATTTATTCTTTCATCCAAATACGTTAATAAACAGACAAATATATTAATAAACAAAAATTAATATCCGTATTTTTTTAAACTGTATTATATTTATATCTAATTGTACTACATTTGTAGTTCAATTATAATCTGTCATATCATCATTAGCTAATCATACATGATTTCGACAGATAACCGCTCTATCGAATCTCGGTCATGCCGCCCATGTAAGGACGAAGCACTTCGGGAATTCTGACACTTCCGTCAGCCTGAAGATTGTTCTCAAGGAATGCAATTAACATTCTCGGAGGTGCCACTACCGTATTGTTTAAGGTATGTGCGAAATACTTGTTTCCATCCGCACCGTTTACACGGATCTTTAATCTTCTTGCCTGTGCGTCACCTAAGTTGGAGCAGCTTCCGACTTCAAAATACTTCTTCTGTCTGGGAGACCATGCTTCCACGTCGAAGGACTTCACTTTCAAATCGGCCAAATCTCCGGAGCAGCACTCCAGGGTTCTTACGGGAATATCCATGGAACGGAATAAATCCACGGTATTCTGCCATAATCTGTCAAACCACATCGGGCTCTCTTCCGGTTTGCAGACAACAATCATTTCCTGCTTCTCAAACTGGTGAATTCTGTATACACCTCTCTCCTCGATTCCGTGTGCTCCTTTTTCCTTTCTGAAGCACGGAGAGTAGCTGGTCAGTGTTTTCGGAAGTTCTTCTTCCGGAATAATCGTATCAATGAATTTACCGATCATGGAATGTTCGGAAGTACCGATTAAGTAAAGATCCTCTCCCTCAATCTTATACATCATCGCATCCATCTCTGCAAAACTCATAACACCCGTAACAACATTTGCACGGATCATGAAAGGAGGTACGCAGTATGTAAATCCTCTGTTAATCATAAAATCTCTGGCGTAAGAAATAACTGCGGAATGAAGTCTCGCAATGTCGCCCTGGAGATAATAAAATCCGTTTCCTGCAACCTTTCTTGCAGCATCCAGATCGATTCCGTTGAAACGTTCCATAATTTCCGTATGATACGGAATTTCAAAATCGGGAACAACCGGATCGCCGTATTTGGTTACTTCCACATTCTCGGTATCGTTCTTTCCGATCGGAACGGACGGATCGATAATGTTGGGAATAATCATCATATCCTTTAAGATTTTTTCTTCGAGTTCTTTCTGCTTTGCATCGAGCTCTTCAATCTTTGCACCTTCATTGGCAACCTCGGCTTTAACGGCTTCCGCCTCATCCTTCTTGCCCTGTGCCATGAGCTGTCCGATCTGCTTGGAGATTTTATTGCGGTTTGCTTTTAAATCATCCACCTGCTGCTGTGTCGCTCTTCTCTCGGCATCCAGTGTAATTACTTCATCAACCAGCGGAAGTTTTTCATCCTGAAATTTCTTACGGATATTCTCTTTTACTACTTCCGGATTCTCTCTTAAAAACTTAATATCAATCATGATTTTATCCTCTTTTCCAATGTTCGTATTTTTACTTACAAACATTTCTATTTTACACTATTTTTCGCCTTTATTCCATAGCTTTTTTTATTGCTACCGATTCTTCCGGACTGAGTTCCAAATCACTCTGACCGTTTTTAATTCTCTTGGTATAAGAATAGCATCCGTCAGAAGAATGAACGGAGTTCATTAAGAAACCGTTGTTATTTTCATCAAGCAATACCAGACAGAAACTTAACTTTCCACCCATCTCTTTAAAGGCATCGTATTTCACAAGTCCCATCTTCTGGAAATTTCCCTGCTGTCTGAAATATAAATCTTTGAGCTGCCTGGTGTGATTATCCAGCAATGATCTCTGAATTCCCTGCTCCTCAAATATATCCCCAATTCTTTTCTCCAGACTCTTGGCTCTGGAACCCTGCATGAACCTGTCGTACCTCTCGGTAAGATTTTTCAGTTTTCTTCCCTGTAAAAATAAAAATACCGCAAGTACAATGATGCATATCAGAAGAAAAATAATTACATATAAAACATCTAAATTGCCAAGGCCAATTTTATTCAGTATCGGACTACCCATGTAGTTTCCTCATTTCATAATTTCTATCTTATTACTATTTCTTTCTTAATTACTAATTCTTTCTTATTACTAATTCTTTCTTATTACTATTTCTTTCTTACTTATTGATTAATTCCAAAATTCTTTCCAGCTCGTCTCCGGAAAAGAATTCAATTTCAATCTTTCCGGAACCGTTTTCTTTTCCGGTTACTTTTACCTTTGTGGAAAGACGATCTTTTAATTTGGTTTCAATATCCGTATACACATTGGTAAACTGTGTTTCAATTTTCTTTTTCTCTACTTTTTCCTTGCTTCTGTTCTTTACGATTTTCTCAATATCTCGAACGGAAAGCTTCTCATCGAATACTCTCTGTGCAAGAATAAACTGCTCTTCTTCATTTTCAATTCCGAGAAGTGCTCTCGCGTGACCGGAAGAAATCATGTCATCAATCAACATCTGCTGCACATCATCCGATAATTTCAAAAGTCTTACGGAATTTGCAATCGCCGTACGGGACTTGGATACTTTCTCCGCAACTTCATCCTGAGTAAGATTAAATTCCGTCATCAGTCTTTTGTA
>CADANR010000140.1 GCA_902789265.1 uncultured Lachnospiraceae bacterium
CGCAGGCGGCCGGTCAGCCTGAAAGTGGCATATTATCCGGATTTAAATGAATTCCGCGGAGAAACGAATATCGAATTCGTGATGACGGATTACCAGTAAGAGACTTATGAATCAATTCGATTCATGAAGAAATGTTAAGTAAACGACAGCTGTTTTGGGGGAATACGAAATGTATGCGGATGTAATAGTAGACATTTCACATAAAAATATAGACAGACCCTTTTGTTATCGGATTCCCCTTGCATCAGAGGGGTTAATCGCCATCGGCACAAAGGTGCGGATTCCTTTCGGAAAGGGAAATACCGAACGATGCGGATATGTGGTGGCGCTGAGCGATGTGCCTTCCGACGAAATTCCGGAGGACAGGATTAAGGATTTACTCGGAGTTGCCGAAAGAAGCGTATCCGCGGAAGAATACTTAATCGAACTTGCCGCATTTATCCGGGAACGCTACGGCTCAACCATGATTACGGCGCTTAAGACGGTTCTGCCGGTTAAGAAAGAGATTAAGAAAAAAGAGGAAAAAATGATTGTATCCGCGGTTCCGGTGTTTACGATTGAACAGGGAATCATGGAGGCGGAGAGAACACCGGTTCCACCCTTCCGTTCGGCTTCCGAAACGGAAAGGAAGAAAAGCCGGAGCTGAGTGCGGAACAAAATGTCATAATAGATGAGATAAATAAAGACCGTGTTGCCGGAATCGCAGGACAGTATTATATACACGGCATTACCGGAAGCGGGAAAACGGAAGTCTATATGCGGCTCATTGAGGACTGTTTAAAAGACGGAAAGCAGGCAATTCTTCTGATTCCCGAGATTTCACTGACCTATCAGAATCTTCAAAGATTCTATAAAAGGTTCGGAGAAAAGGTTGCAGTCATGCATTCCAAACTCACGGACGGTGAAAAATACGAGCAGTTTACGAAGGCACGTGAAGGTGCGGTTTCGATTATGATCGGGCCCAGATCTGCCTTATTTACGCCGTTTACGAACCTTGGCATGATTATTATCGATGAAGAGCATGAAAGCTCCTATAAAAGCGAAACAACGCCGAAATACCATGCAAGGGAAGTGGCACTGAAACTCGGAGAAATCGCCCATGCCACAGTGGTAATGGGGTCAGCAACACCATCACTCGAAAGTTATTATCGGATTCAAAACGGCGAAATCAAAGTATTTAAGCTGACAAAGAGACTGACCGGCGGGACACTTCCCGATGTCCATATCGTGGATATGAAAGAGGAACTTGCCGCCGGAAATAAGAGTGTATTCAGCAGGAAATTAAAATCGCTCATGGAAGACCGGCTTGAAAAAGGAGAGCAGATGATGCTTTTCCTAAACCGGAGAGGGTACTGCGGAAGTATTCTCTGCAGGGAATGCGGAGAGGTTGTGAAGTGCCCGCACTGCGATATTTCCTTATCCGAGCACCGCGGCGGCGTTTTAATGTGCCATTACTGCGGATATACGACCGATCCGGTCAGAATCTGTCCGAAATGCGGTTCGAATAAAATTGCGGGCTTCCGTGCCGGAACGGAACAAATCGAAGAAAGCATTCATAAGATTTTTCCGCAGGCGGTGGTTCTTCGGATGGATGCGGATACCACAAAAAAAACCGAGGATTATGAAAACATTCTTTCCAAATTTGCAGCAGGAGAGGCGGATATTCTGCTTGGGACACAGATGATTGTAAAGGGGCATGATTTTAAGGGTGTTACCTTAATGGGAATTCTCCTTGCGGATATGTCCTTAAGCAGCAATGATTACCGAGCAGCGGAACGTACATTCCAGCTTCTGACACAGGCGGCCGGAAGAGCAGGCCGGGGAGATGTGCCCGGAGAAACGGTTATTCAGACCTACCAGCCGGAACATTATGCAATAACCTATGCAGCCGCCCAGGATTATGAGGGCTTCTACGAAGAGGAGATTGCTTACCGCGAATTCATGGACTATCCGCCGGCAGGACATATGCTCTGTGTACAGTTTTTCGGACCGGACTGGACAAGACTTTCGAGACTTTCCGTCGGGATGACCAACGAAGTCAAAGAAAAGCTCCCGGCTTTTGCAAAGGCAAATGTAAAGCAAATCGGTCCAGGCAAGGCAGCGCTCGGAAAGAAGCAGGATATCTACAGACAGGTTGTTTATTATAAGAATGCATCCGTGGAGCCTTTGATTGCAATCAAGGATTACATGGAGAAGCGAATGACGGAAATCAGTGTGATTAAGGAGCAGATTCAGTTTGATCAGATTCAGTTTGATCTGGATCCGATTAATTCGTTTTAACAGGAGGTAGAAGATGGCGATTCGTAAGATTAGAGAATTGGATGATGAATTGGGAAAAGAGGCACTTCGCGCTCACGCAAAAGAAGTGACGGAAGTGACTCCGAGAATCAAGGAACTCATTGATGATATGTTTGATACGATGTATGAGGCAAACGGAGTCGGACTTGCGGCACCGCAGGTCGGAATCCGCAAAAGAATTGTCGTTGTGGATGTGACGGGAGAGGATCCCGTGGCACTTATTAACCCGGTAATTCTTGAAAAAGACGGAGAGCAGACAGGATATGAAGGCTGTTTATCCGTTCCCGGAAAGACCGGAATTGTAACCCGTGCAAATCATGTTGTGGTGGAAGCTTATGATGAAAACATGGAGAAATTCACCATTGAAGCCGAAGAACTGATGGCAAGAGCCCTGCAGCATGAGATTGACCATCTTGACGGGGTAATGTATGTGGACCTCGTAAAAGAGGGCGAGCTTTACAATAACGAGGATTTACAGACCGAGGAGTAATAAATGAAAATAGTATTTATGGGAACTCCGGAGTTTGCGGTAGGCGCACTGGAGTCATTAATTGAGGCAGGACATGAGGTGAAACTCGTGGTTACCCAGCCGGACAAACCAAAGGGGCGTGGGAAAGAGCTTTCCGAATCGCCTGTAAAGGTGTGTGCCAAGGCTCATAATATTCCGACCTTTCAGCCGGTAAAAATCCGTGAGCCGGAGTCGGTGGAATACTTAAAGACCATTGATGCGGATGTTTTTATTGTGGCAGCTTTCGGGCAGATCCTGACTGCTGACATATTAAATATGCCGAAATACGGCTGCATCAATATTCATGCATCCCTCTTACCGATGTACCGCGGTGCGGCACCGATTCAGTGGGTGATTCTGAACGGCGAACAAAAGGCCGGCGTTACAATAATGCAGATGGATGAGGGCCTGGATACCGGAGATATGCTTCTTTCCGGTGTAATCTCTCTTGCTACGGATGAAACGGGAGATTCCCTTCATGATAAATTAAGTGCGCTTGGTGCGAAGTTAATTGTGGATGCCCTTGAAAAATTAGAGGCGGGAGAACTTCATGCAATCCCGCAGCCGAAGGGACCGCTTTTCTATGCAAAGATGCTCAAAAAAGAAATGGGGAATCTTGATTACTCCAAGGATGCGATTACTCTGGAACGCTGGGTCAGAGGCCTTTATTCCTGGCCCGGAGCTTATACCTTTTATAACGGAAAGATGCTGAAAATCCAGAAAGCGGAAATTGCGGAAGAGACTTCCGGGAGCACTGAAGATTCTTACGGAAAAATACTGGAGGTAAGCAAAGACTCCGTTACCGTACAGTGCGGAAAAGGAAGCTTACGGATTCTGGAAGTCAAACCGCAGGGCAAGAAAGAGATGAGTGTGCATGATTTTCTTTTGGGAAACAAGGTAACTGCCGGAGAGTATTTTAAGAATGAATGAAGATTTGAGAACACGTGAATTATGTTTGGACATTCTTCTCTCGGTATTCCGCGGAGAAGAGCATTCGCATATTCTCATAAAGGGTGTTCTGGATAAATATGATGACTGGGAGGGCAGCAGAAAGGCATTCTTAAAGAAGCTTACCATGGGCGTTCTGGAGCGAAAGGTTGAGCTTGACTATGTCATTTCACAGTTTTCCACCGTCCCGGTTTCCAAAATGAAACCTGTAATCCGGACAATCCTGGAAATGGGCGTGTATCAGATTCTTTATATGGACCGTGTTTACGATACCAAAGCCTGCAACTTATGTGTGGAGCTTGCAAAGAAGCGCGGATTTGTAAAACTTGCCGGATTCGTTAACGGGATTCTTAGGAATGTCGAAAGAAAGAAGGATCTTATTGTTTATCCCGAAAAAGAAAAGGATCCGGTTCTTTATTTGTCGGTTACCTGTTCCATCCCGAAATGGATTGTTAAGGAAATGGTAAATCAGTACGGAGTGAAACGGGCTGAAACCATGTTTGCGGAAGGCTTAAAAGAAGCACCGATTCGCATTCACTTGAAATCCGGACTTTCGGAAGAAAAGAAACAGGAGTTGATTCGCTCCTGGGAAGATGCCGGAATTCAGGTAAAAGAATGCAGTTTCCTTCCGGATGCATATACTCTTAAAAATGCGGAGAGCATTTCGAATCTCCCGGGCTTCGAAGAAGGATATTTTAACGTACAGGATTTCTCTTCCCAGCTGGTCGGTTTCCTTGCACCCGTATCTGCCGGTGACATCATCATGGATGTCTGTGCGGCACCGGGCGGAAAGAGTATCTATCTGGCAGAGAAACTATTTAAAATCGAAACAGAACTTCCCGAAGGGGACAAGGAGAATAAAAGCGGCCGGATTTATGCATATGATATCTCCGGCTCAAAGGTCGGAAAAATACTGGAAAATGCCGAAAGAATGCAGCTTTTTAATATAAACTGCGAAGTCCATGATGCATCCGAAATCAATGAGGACATGAAGGAGAAAGCAGATTTTCTCCTTGCGGATGTTCCGTGTTCGGGACTCGGAGTCATCGGCAGAAAACCGGATTTGAAATACCGCCTGAAAGAGCAGGATTTAAAGGATATTGTTGAGTTACAGAAAAAGATTGTGAGTGCATCCGTACAATCGGTAAAGCCCGGCGGGTATTTCATGTACAGTACCTGTACGGTAAATCAGGGCGAAAATATCGAAATGGTGCGGTGGATGTGTGAAAATCTTCCGCTGGTAGAAGCTCCTTTTGAGAATTTCCCGGACGAATTGAAAGATAGTCTGGTTTCCGAAGGGTGTCTGCAATTGCTCGCCGGGGAGCATGAGTGCGACGGATTTTTTATAGCTGTTTTACGCAGAAAGTGACGCTCGCATGTTTATTGACTGCTCCGAGGGGACGCTCCCGCTCGATTGTCCGCGTAGCAGCACATAAGGCACTAAAGTACAGTGCCTAAGTGCTGACGCTCCCAAACGCCCCTCATCGCAGTAATAAACATGCTCACTGTATAATGAAATAATAAATGATAGACAGATATGGATTTAAAATCACTTAGTTACGAGGAATTACAGAATGAAATAGCGACTCTGGGCGAGCCGAAATTCCGTGCCGGCCAGATTTTTGACTGGGCGCACAACAAGCAAGTGGATTCAATTGAAAAGATGAGCAATCTTTCGAAGGCGCTTCGGGAGAAGCTGAAGGAAAATTATGAATTCACATCACTTAAATGCGCACGCATGCAGGAATCGGCGTCTGACGGGACAAAGAAGTTCTTGTTTGAATTATCGGACGGAAATTATGTCGAAAGCGTCTTTATGAAGTATCATCACGGCAATTCAGTCTGCATTTCCTCACAGGTGGGCTGTCGGATGGGATGCAAATTCTGTGCATCCACTTTGGACGGACTTGAGAGAAATCTCCTGCCCGGAGAGATGCTGGATCAGATTTACAGAATAGCGGCAATTACGGGAGAGAAGATTTCCAACATCGTGGTGATGGGAACCGGGGAGCCGCTTGATAATTACGATAATCTCCTGAAATTCATTCATCTGTTAAACGATGAGCACGGAATGAATCTATCGCAGCGCAATATTACGGTATCGACCTGCGGAATCGTGCCGAAGATTAAAGCACTGGCGGAAGAAAAGCTCCAGATTACTCTGGCACTTTCCCTTCATGCACCGACGGATGAAAAGCGTAAGGCTTTAATGCCCATCGCCAATTCCTATTCCTTAAATGAAGTCATGGATGCCTGCCGCTTTTATTTTGATAAGACGGGCAGGCGGGTAAGCTTTGAATATGCACTGGTTTCCGGTGTGAATGACCGCGACGAAGAAGTTTCGGAGCTGACTCGTCTTTTGAAGGGAATGAACTGCCATATAAATTTGATTCCCGTCAACCCCATAAAAGAGCGGGAATTCAAGTCCACAGACCGCTTGCGGGTTTTGGAGTTTCAGAAAAAACTTGAAAAAAACGGAATAAATGTTACTATAAGAAGGGAAATGGGTCGCGATATTGATGGGGCTTGTGGTCAGTTGCGCCGTCGGGTGATGCAGGGTTAAGTTAAATTCGGCTAAAAAGCCGGTAATTATGCATTGTTATCCATGACCTTGGAGGAAATATAAAGTGGTTCATGCGTTTTCCATTACGGATATCGGTAGAAAACGACAATTAAATCAGGATTATGTATTTACATGTGTAGTTCCGTTGGGAAATCTTCCCAACCTTTTTGTGGTTGCAGACGGCATGGGCGGCCATAAGGCCGGAGACTATGCTTCCAAGTGCACGGTGGAAACCATCGTGGAGGAAGTGGCAAAGTCTAAAAAGAAAGAGCCTGTTGCAATCTTAGATGATGCAATTCAAACTGCCAATCGGCTGATTCGGAAAAAATCCCTGGAGGACGAAAATCTTGACGGTATGGGTACCACGGTAGTGGCATCCACGTATCTTGACGGAATTCTCTATGTGGCAAACG
>CADANR010000141.1 GCA_902789265.1 uncultured Lachnospiraceae bacterium
TTTCTTATTCTTATTTCTTTCCATCGGAAATATTGTATTCCAGGAATGACGGATCTTTTGCTTTAATAAAGAAAATCACGAATACAAAGATGATAAACACAACCATCATAAGACGCTCGAATCTCTTCGGTGCCTTGGTTAAGGATTTATAGAGATTTTTCTTAATCTGCACATCCGTGTTCATCAGCTTGTAAGTGGCTTTACGGCTGCGTTTTCTGGATTTTAAGAATTCCTTTTTGTATTCTTCGAAAATACTGTTGCTGCTCATAAGGGTTCCTCCTTATTAATAAATTCCTCGACATGCGCATATATGCAGTCCATCAGGCGTTTCCTGGCTTCCAGACTTGCCCACGCGATATGCGGTGTAATAAACAAATTCGTATTTTCACGGATTGTATAGAGCGGATTTTCTTCCCTGATTGGTTCCTTTGAAAGCACATCCAGTCCCGCACCGGCAATTTCGTGATTGGTTAACGCCCATGCCAGATCTTCTTCCTTTACAATCGGACCTCTTCCGAGATTTAAAAAAAACGCTTCGCTCTTCATTTTCATGAAAGCATCTTTATCAAAAAGTCCTCTTGTTTTCTCGTTTAAGGGAGCATGTACGGAAATGATGTCCGAACGGCTCAGTAATTCATCAAAAGAAACTCTTTCGTATGGTTCTTCCCGCCGGATTCCGGTGGTGGAATAATAAATCACATTCAGTCCGAATGCTTTCGCAACTTCCGCAACCCTGTGACCGATGGTGCCGAGTCCGACAATTCCCCAGGTCTTCCCCGCAAGTTCCCCGAAAGTATAATCAAAAAACGTGAAAGTCGGACAATCCCTGTACTCCCCGCTTTTTACATAGGAATCGTAAAAAGGAAGTTTTTCATATAAATACAGAAACAGTGCGAAGGTATGCTGAACAACGGTTTCCGTGGAATACCCGCTGACATTGCGAACCTCAATGCCGCGATTACGACAGTAATCCAGATCCACGATATCCATACCGGTTGCCGTAACGCATATTAATTTCAGATTCTTTGCGTCCTTTAATGTCGCCTCGTTCATCGGCATCTTATTCATGATGCAGATATCCGCATCCTTTACGCGCTCGGGAACCTGCTCCGGCGTACAGTATTCATATACCGTAAGTTCTCCGAAACGGCCGAAGTCCGGCATTTCGAAATCCGTTCCTACATTGTTCCGTTCGAGCATTACGATTTTCAAAGGAAAAATCCTCCGTTTTGTTTTTTCCCATAGTCTCTTAAATTATACCAATTCCCAGGCAGAATTTCAAGTTTATCCGGCATTTCGAATGTTCAAATTTGCAGTTCACGGACTAGTTTCCCGCTTCAATTTTCATTTCCCGAAAAATAAGTGGAAATAAACACACAAAATATGAAAGATAGCAATTCTTTGTAGATTTTTTCCCCCTGAAATAGTATACTTGAAAATGTGAGAAAAATCGGTTAAAAATCAAAACCGAAAAGCAAAAACAATATATGTAGGAGGAAATTCAAATGGGATTAATTAAAGAAGCATTTGGAATTGCTAAACAGGCAGTCGGTGATGCTACCAAAAACATTGGAACCAACGCATTTTCAAGTATTGCCGGAGTCGCAAAAGACCAGTATCTTGAGTACTTCATCTGCGATACCATGGAAGACGGTGTACTTGCTGCCCGCGGTATTAAGAGAGACAAGAAAGGTCTTAATAAGGGACAGGATAACATTATTTCGAACGGTTCCTTAATCATCGTAAATGCCGGTCAGTGCGCAGTTACGGTTGACAACGGTAAAGTTACCAACTTGGCAGCAGAACCCGGTGAATATCGTTTCGAATCCGATACCGAATCATCCATTTTCTACGGAAACTTAGGCGAGAATCTTCTTCATTCCTTCCAGGAACTCGGAAGACGTATTTCCTTCGGTGGTGAGACCCCGAGAGAACAGAGAGTTTACTATATCAACACTCTTGAAATTCGTCAGAATCTTTGGGGTACCGCTTCCACGATTCCGTTCTTCATTCACGACCAGGTTACCGGATTCCAGGGCGACATCAACTTAATGGCTAGAGGTGAATATACCTTCAAGATTGCGGATCCGATTCGTTTCTATAACTCGATTGCTTCTGCTTTCGCAGGTACAACCTTTACGAAGAAAGATTTGCAGAGCATTATGAAGTCCGACTTCATGACCGCCCTTCAGCCTGCTATCGGATCTCTCTCCGATTACGGCGTAGGTATCCGTTACAGTGCAATTACCACCAAGACTGATATCTTAGTTGAACTCATCAACCAGAAGCTTGCAAAGAAGTGGGGTGAGCTTCGTGGTATTCAGGTTGTTGACATTACCTTCGATTCCATCAAAGCTACCGAAGAAGATGAGAAGAGAATCAAACAGTTCCAGGATACTGCTGTTTACACCAACGTAAACATGGCAGCTGCAAGAATGACCACCGCTACCGCAAACGCTATGGAAGCTGCTGCAGCAAACGAGCAGGCAGGACCCATGATGGCATTCGCAGGAATGAACATGGCACAGATGACCGGCGGAAACAACACCTCCAATCTCTTTGCTATGGCTCAGCAGCAGAACGCAGCTCAGGCAGCAGCGCAGCCCCAGGCTCCCGCTCCCGCAGCCGCTCCTGCTCCCGCCGCTGATTCCTGGACATGCAAATGCGGAACCGTAAATACCGGTAAATTCTGTCAGAACTGCGGCGAAGCAAAGCCCGCACCCGTTGAGGGATGGACCTGCAGCTGCGGTACCGTAAACAAAGGCAACTTCTGCCAGAACTGCGGATCCAAGAGACCTGCAGGCGCACCTCTTTACAAGTGCGATAAGTGCGGATGGGAACCGGAAGATCCTACCAATCCTCCGAAATTCTGTCCGGAATGTGGCGACGTCTTTGATGATAACGACGTAACCAATAAATAAGTAATATCCTTCACGAAGTAACTATAGCGGGCTTCGCGAACAAGAAAAGTCAAAAGACAGCCCGGCAGGTATTCTTGTCGGGCTGATTCTTTGCAAAGGCATATAGCCTCATAAAATAGTTAGGAGAATGAACGAAATGGCTGACGAGAACATTATCGTAAACGAAGACGGCACCCGGACCGACGAAGCCGGTGTCAATATTACCAACAGCGAAACATTGTCGGAAACCGACCGCAAATGTCCCAACTGCGGCGGAACCATGGACTTTGATCCGGAGTCCGGCAAGTTGCACTGCCCTTACTGCGATTATCAGGAAGTAATTCCCCAGGCTGAGAACGCTCCCGCTTCTGCTGTGGAACTTGATTTCTTAAGCGCAGAGAATAAGGAAACCAACTGCAACTGGGGTACGGAAAAGAAAGCCGTTGTATGTAAGAGTTGCGGTGCGGAAACCATCTATGATGCACTGGCAGTATCAAGCGAATGTCCTTACTGTGGCTCCAACCAGGTTATGGAAGCAGCCGGAGAAAAAACACTCGCTCCCGGCGGTGTTGTTCCTTTCAAAATCACCAATGAAGTCGCAGGTGCAAACTTCAAGCAATGGATTAAGAAGAAATTTTTCTGTCCGAAGCTTGCCAAGGAATCCGCAAAACCCGAGTCCTTCACCGGTATTTACCTTCCCTACTGGACCTTCGATACCTCCACGGTATCTTCCTATACCGGTAAATACGGCAAAGACCGTACCGTAAAGCGTAAGGATTCCAACGGAAATACAACAACCGAAACCGTAACGGACTGGTTTAGAACCTCCGGTATTTACCGTGAGGATTTTGATGATGAACTGGTTCTTGCAACCAACCGTCACGATTCCAAAATTCTCAATGCACTTGCTCCGTTTGATACCGCCGATAACAAATCTTACAAACCGGAATATGTTGCAGGATTTGCCGCAGAGCGCTATACCCTCGGTTTGAAAGACGGCTGGGAAGTTGCCAAGAAGTCGATTACAAAAAAAATCAACAGCGGTGTTTCCGGTAAAATTTTAAGAGAACACAATGCCGACCATGTAACCGACTTAAAAATCAAGAGTACTTACAATAAGATTACCTATAAATACCTGATGTTGCCGATCTGGGTATCTTCCTTCCAGTATAACGGCAAGGTTTATCAGTTCATGGTAAACGGTCAGACCGGTAAGGTATACGGCAAGACGCCTGTTTCCGCTTGGAAAGTTATTCTTGTTGTTCTCCTCGTAATCCTTGCCATCGCTTTGATCTGCGGCTGCGGAAGCATTGTGGGTTTTTTCGATAACTCCGGATTCATAAGCGGTATGCCGATTTTCTAACGTGATTCCGGCACGGATTAAAACAGGTAATATAATCAAGTGTGTAATACAACAGGCAATACTTCAATAAATAATACAGTAACTAAACACCATAAAGGAGTATATTACGTAAAATGGGATTTCTTACAGCAGGTGCAATCGTCTTTCTGATTATCGTACTGGTAATTGTAATTATTATAGCTGTGGTGGTTTCCACAATTGTTAAGAAAGTGAACCAGGCAAGCCGCAGCATCAAGTCTGTGACCAATTCAGTCAATGATGTGGTAAGGACTGCAAAAACAATTTCACAGGTAACCACG
>CADANR010000142.1 GCA_902789265.1 uncultured Lachnospiraceae bacterium
TTTTTAATTCATGCTGTGGATGTGGAAGGTTCGGCTTCCGGTATTGAAAGTAATCTGGTGGAGTCGCTTCGTACCTACAATGGATGTCCCGTAACCTACGCCGGCGGTGTTCATTCTTATGACGATATAAAGTTACTGAGAAAGATAGGAGATAACCGGGTACATGTTACCATCGGAAGTGCGCTGGATCTCTTCGGAGGAAATCTTGATTTCGAGGAAGTGATTCGCATTTGTGCCGGTATTATATAAATAATAAATGATAAAAAAAGAGATATGCATCTGCATATCTCTTTTTGTTAGGTCTTAACGTAATTATTAATCTATAAATCGAAATGGAATTATACTCTAGTTACGTTTACTGCCTGAGGTCCCTTCTCGCCATCGATTACTTCGTATTCAACAGCAGCGCCTTCCTCTAAAGACTTGAAACCTTCGGATTTAATTCCGGTGTAATGTACGAAAACATCTTTTCCGTCTTCTCCTGAAATGAAACCCCAACCCTTCTGGTTGTTAAAAAACTTAACTGTACCCTTGTTCATGAAACAATTACCTCCGAAAAAATATATAGTTACAGTTGCGTGTAGGTAAACATTTACCACAACACCTAAATAGAATAGCATATTGAGGACAAAAAGTAAAGTTTATTTGGCTCTTTTGGACATAAAAAAAACATAAAAATTTCACAATTTCAGTCTTTTTTTGACACGGAGGTAAGTTTATGTTATTTTTTTAGATTGAGGTATTATGGAAAAATATCTTAGAAGGGCGTATATGCCCCGTCCGGTATGGTCATAAGCGTATGTTTGGGGAAACAAAACGTTTATAAAGAGGAATGTGAAAAAATCAGCGTAAAAGGTATTCTTACCGAGATTTTTATTGACGGACTCGGCGGAATGGCAACCGGTTTGTTTGCAACATTAATTATCGGAACCATTATTGCCCAGATCGGTACATGGGTTTCCGCAATTAATAATCCGACGGCAGCATACATTGGCAGTATCATCCTGTTAATGGGTAAACTGGCACAGTCCATCACCGGTGCAGGTATCGGTATCGGTGCGGCAATCAAATTAAAATCGAAACCCCTCGTTTTGGTTTCCGCGGCAACGGCCGGAATGATCGGAGCATTTGCTTCCAAAATGCTTGCCGGAGCAGTACTTTCAGAGACAGGTGCCATTGTTTATGCAGGTCCCGGAGAACCACTGGGTGCATTCATTGCGGCAATGGTAGCAATTTATATCGGCCGCCTGGTAGCAGGTAAAACAAAACTTGATATTCTGCTTACCCCGCTTGCATGTATTTTATCGGGCGGAGCAATAGGTTTACTTTTAGGAAAACCGATTTCCACCATGATGAGCGCAATTTCAAATTTCATCGTTTATGCTACGGACCAGGCCCCGTTTATTATGGGTCTTCTTATTTCCGTAGTCATGGGTATGGCACTGACCCTGCCGATTTCTTCGGCGGCAATCGGTGTAATCCTTGGACTTTCCGGAATTCCGGCAGGTGCCGCAACGGTTGGATGCTGTGCAAACATGGTAGGCTTTGCGGTAGCAAGCTTTGAAGATAATAAAGTAAACGGCCTTGTGGCACAGGGAATCGGAACTTCCATGTTACAGATGCCCAATATTGTAAAGAAACCGGTTATCTGGCTTCCTGCAATTATCACCAGTGCAATTTTAGGACCGATTTCCACAATGGTATTCCATTTCCAGAACAATGCAACCGGTTCCGGTATGGGGACTGCAGGTCTGGTTGGACCGATCAATGCATATAACACACTGACAGAAGCAGGAATAAGTCCGGGAATGGCACTTCTTGAGATTGCATTACTTTGCTTTGTTTTTCCTGCAATTCTTTCCTGGGGAATCGGATTCGGAATGCGTAAGGCAGGTCTGATTAAGCCGGGAGATATGAAACTGTAAGCCTTAAAATAACTGAAAACAGACTATAGAGGTTATTGTCTACAATGAGTGAAAGATTTCAAAATATAGCAGTGGTGGGCCTTGGTTTAATCGGCGGGTCCATGTGTAAAACCATAAAAAATCGCACAGACTGTAAGGTGTATGCACATAACCGTACACAGGCGGTAACCGAGAAGGCAAAAGAAGAAGGAGCGGTTACCGGGATTCTTGGGGAAGATGCCGGACTTTCGGAAATGGATTTAATTATCCTCGGATTATATCCGGATGCATGTATTGAATATGTAAAAAACAATCTTTCCGAATTTAAAAAAGACGCGGTAATCGTGGATTGCTGCGGAACAAAGCAGAAGATTTGCAGTGCACTGTATGAGTTATGTAAACGAAATGGTTTGTTCTTCATCGGTGGGCATCCGATGGCAGGTATCGAAAAATCAGGATTTGATGCATCGTTTGACGGATTGTTCAATAATGCCAGCATGATTTTATGTAAACTTAATAAGAACATTACGGATGCAGAGTTATGTAAACCGGATGAGCGGGAATACAATTCTGAGTATGACTCCGCATACATGGCACTGAAGGGATTTTTCTTATCCGTCGGATTCGGCTATGTGAAGGAGAGTACTCCGGAGGAGCATGACAGGGTAATTGCATATACATCGCAGATGGCACATGTGGTTTCCAGTGCATATATCAAAAGTGAAGCCTGCAAAACCAGATACGGTTTTTCGGCAGGAAGTTTTAAGGATATGACGAGAGTTGCTTTCTTAAACGAAACAATGTGGACGGAACTATTCCTTGAGAACAGGGAGTGTCTCCTTCGTGAGATGGACGAATTCATGCAGCATATGAGACAGTATCATGATGCATTGGAACATTATGATGAAGAAGAGTTATGTAAACTGCTGAAAGAAGGAAGACTTTGCAAGACCGCTGACATTCAGGGAGAAGAAGAGCAGCAGAAGAGACAGCAGTCCGAGCAGTAAAGGCGGAATTTAAGTTAGTTAATTCGAAATAAAGAAGTACGGGAATAATCAGGACAGCATTATGAAAAAAATACACGTAGCAGCATCTACAAAAGAATATGATGTAATCATCGGAGAGGGACTTAATTACGGTGCTTTATTAAAAGAAGTACATGCTCCCTGCAAATTAATGGTAGTAAGCGATGATACGGTTTTTTCGCTTCACGGGGAGAAAACGTTACAATCCCTGCAGGATGCCGGTTTTGAAACGAGAACCTTCGTATTCGAGCACGGAGAAAAATCAAAGACTTTAGCCGTTGCGGAAAAACTGATGATTCAGATGATAGAAGAGGAAATTACCAAGACGGATCTGCTTGTTGCCCTTGGCGGCGGCGTTGTGGGAGATTTGACCGGGATGGTCGCAAGTGTATTCCTACGCGGAATGAATTTTGTACAGTTCCCGACCACCCTGCTTGCGGCAGTGGATTCCTCCGTCGGCGGAAAGACTGCGGTGGATCTTCCGAACGGAAAAAATATGGTAGGCGCATTTCATCAGCCGTTAACCGTACTTTGCGATACGGATAAATTCAAAACACTTCCGGAAGAGATTTATGCGGAAGGCATGGCGGAATCCATCAAATACGGAATCATTTATGATGCGGAACTGTTTGAAAAAATAGAAAAGAATGCAATCAGCGATGAAGAACTGGTGGCTGCCTGCGTACAAATCAAAGCGGACATTGTTGCGAAGGACGAATTTGACCGGGGCCCGAGACATATCCTGAATTTCGGACATACACTCGGACATGCGGTAGAAACGTTAAGTGAATACACCATCGGACACGGTCAGGGAGTGGCAATCGGAATGGCGGCACTCTGTGCGGCGAAGCTTCCGGAAAATGAGGCGAAGAGAGTCCTTCATGTTCTGACCGATCGGAAACTTCCTCTGAAAGCTGATTTTGATATTCATGATCTGGCAGTTCAGGCAAAGGCTGATAAGAAACGCCACGGAAATCTGGTAAGAGTTGTTTTGCCGATATCCATCGGAGAGGTGGAACTGAAAGACGTGAATCTTACGGAATGGGAAGAGATACTAAAAGACGGTACTGATAAAGTCAATAGTATTATGTAAACCAAATAATTCTGTTTGGTAATAATGGTAATAATTGGTAACAGATGAAAAAAAGGGGAAAAAATGAGTTCTACAGTCGGAAACAAAGTTACAATCGAAGTGTGGGGTGCATCCCATGCACCGGAAATCGGAGTCACAATCAGCGGTCTGCCGGAAGGAAAGAAGATTGACATGGCTAAAGTCCAGGCTTTCTTAGACCGAAGAAAAGGCGGAAAGAATGCCTACTCCACGAAACGTTCGGAAGCAGATACGCCGGATGTGCAAAGAGGTCTTATGAAAGCAGGAGAGGTAGAGGATTCCCTTTATCTTACAACGGGAGAGGACCTGACGGCGATTTTTTATAATCAGAATACGAGATCATCCGACTATGATAATATGAAATACATCCCCAGACCGTCACATGCGGATTACACTTCTTATGTGAAATACGGGGACAGGCTGACCAGAAGCGGCGGCGGGATTTTTTCGGGAAGACTTACACTTCCGCTTTGCTTTGCGGGTGCAATATGCCTTCAGTTGATGGAGGAGAGAGGAATCCGGATTGCCGCGCATGTATCTTCAATCGGAGAAATTAAGGATCGTTTTTTTGATCCTCTGAAACCGGAAATAGACGAAATCGGACAGAATGAATCACATTTTCCCGTGCTTGATGCAGAAGCAGGAGAAAAAATGGTTGCGTTTATGACGAGCTGTGCCGAAGAAGGGGATTCCGTCGGCGGCACGATAGAGTGCACGATAACAGGGCTTCCGGCAGGTGTCGGAGAACCGCTTTATGACAGCGTGGAATCCACAATTTCCCTGTTTGTATTTAATATTCCCGCAGTAAAGGGAATTGAGTTCGGTAGCGGATTCGCATGCAGTGAAATGAAAGGAAGCGAATGCAACGATCCCTTCGGTATTGAAGACGGAAAAATCGTTACAAAGACAAATCATTCCGGCGGGATTCAGGGCGGAATCAGTAACGGAATGCCGATTCTTTTCAGGGTTGCGATGAAACCGACTCCGAGTATTTATAAAGAGCAGCAGACCGTTGACATGAAGGAAATGAAGGAAGTGACACTGTCCTTAAAAGGCCGTCACGATCCATGTATCGTTCCGCGTGCATTGCCCTGCGTAGAGGCAGGATCAGCAATTGCAATTTATAATCTTTTGATGGAAAGCGAGAAATCAAAACTGCCGAGGGTTGAAAAAAAAACTCTTGAATCCATAAGAGAAGAGATTGATGAAGTGGATGAGAAACTGTCTTTTCTTATGGCAAAACGTATGGGACTTGCAGAAGAGATTGCCGCGGAAAAGAAAAAGAGCGGACTTTCCGTAAAGAATCCGGAACGTGAGAATGAGGTATTAAAC
>CADANR010000143.1 GCA_902789265.1 uncultured Lachnospiraceae bacterium
ATATTATAGCACATATGTTCGATATCTGCAATCAATAAGGCTCCTCCCACCGCCCGAGGGCAGTGGGTTTCCGCCTACTACAACCGAAAGGAATTTATTTATGAATATCAGTGATTATTATGGATTTTGGGAGCCGTCCCATATCGGACCGAGAGCAGAATTGGATGAAACATACTATATCCAGCTTTGGCGTGGTGCCGAGGTATTAAAAACCACTTACAAAACCGAAGAACGGAACGGAAAACTGTACATATTACTAAATGAGACAGGTCTTCGTTATACAAAGACAGCTGATCCTTATGCCACAATAAAGGAATGTTACTTTGAGAATGACGCATTTACAGTTATAGAAAACTTCCCGATTTCCGGCGACAGTACGGATACTTACAGACGCACAAAGAATAACCGCTACGGAAATTTCGAAATTGCAGATACAACTTATCTTCCCCTCTTAGAAGGCGTCTGGTCATGCGGTTCCGTTATGCTTAGGATTCAAAAGAATAACCTGTATTTCGGCTATGACAAAAATGATTTAAAATATTCGGAAGGTCTGCCGATTACGGTATTAAAATGCGGATACAACGATGAAATTTCCATCCATCATATCAACCCGTCCGTGGATATGCTGCATAACTATAACCGCATTGTTTTTCGCGATAAAAAGCTTTATGCCACCATCCCGGTATGTGATGCCCCTTCCTTCGAGCAGGTTTTTGAAAAGACAAAATAAGAGATATGTAAAGTGGTGTTAAAGGACAAATGCAAGCTTCTTCTCTGAAAAAAGAAATAGTCACATTCCTTGGTGTAATGCTTTGCTGTATTTTATGGGGCAGTGCTTTTCCCGGAATTAAAATAGGGTATTCTTTATGGAATATTGCAGCAGATGATACCTGGCGGATTATCCGATTTGCCGGAATCCGTTTCTTTCTGGCAGGCATTTTGGTTATATTAATCGGGAGTCTTATGAAAAAGAAGTTTCTGTTTCCCAAGAAGAATGAATGGGGAAAGATTCTTTTTCTAAGTCTTTTCCAAACCATCGGACAGTATGTTTTCTTTTATGTCGGTCTGGCACATACAACCGGAGTCAATTCCGCTATTGTCGATTCCTTAACTGCCTTCTTTGCAATCATAATTGCCTGTTTTTTCTTCCGTACGGAACATCTTACCGTACGGAAAATCTTGGGGTGCATCCTTGGACTTTCGGGCATCATCTTAATCAATATCTCATCGGAAGGTTTTTCTTTCCATCCGCTCGGAGACGGTCTTATTGCTCTGTCGGCACTTTGTTATGGCGTATCCTCCAACATGATAAAAAAATATGCTGTGAATTACGATACAGTGCTGTTCAGCGGCTTTCAATTTGCACTCGGCGGTCTTATCATGACAATTATCGGACAAACAGGTATTTCAATTTTTGAAGCGCCATCTCCGGAATATCAGGAAATATCATACCTTCCTGCCGTCGGAATTCTGTTATATCTTGCCCTGGTATCCAGTGTTGCCTATACCTTATGGGGAATCCTGCTTCGGACAAACGATGTCTCCAAGATTTCGATTTTCGGCTTTATGAACCCGATAATCGGTGTTATTTTATCAGCGATCCTCCTGAAAGAAACAAGTGTCCTTGGTATTAAGTATTTCTTAGCCCTTCTGCTTATCAGTACCGGAATTGTAATTGTGAATTTAAAGTTTCCAAATCCAAAAGAAAAAACTTGAAAAAAATGTTGTCAGGCATCATTGGATTGCGTTGTTTCTTTTATAGCGTGAAATAAGTGGGTTTGGTATAATATATCTGCGCATGTACATCGCATACATACCGGAAATAATTATTTTTTTCATGCATAGGGCATTGAACAGAGGACGAAAATGAGCATATTGATCAAAGATACTACAAGAGAAGAACGCGAACAAATCGTAGCCGATTCAATCGGAAATATCAGCGGATCCTGCGACGGATGTATGGCAGGGCTGGTCGAAATGTATCAGGATTATATTGACGGCAAAAAGGAAATTCGCGAGATTAACATGGAATTTCGCGCCAATTACGAATCGGGGATAGAAGGACCCGAAAAGTCGGATTGCGGCTATAAGTAAAAGCAGGAGGAAAATAAAGTGTATTTTGTACCGGACGAAACGGAAGTTGCGGGGTTTTATGAGTGTGAGGACTGCGACAGCAGATTCTTAAGCATTCGTATTGTTCCCAGAATGGTGTGCCCTTATTGCGGAAAAGAAGTGGATATGGAAATCGGACCGGATGATGAAACGCCGGTTGAAAGAGAAGCGGCAAAGCTTCTGCAAACCGTAGAAGGCGAAGATGTAGAAAAGTATGATACTTTGTTAAGCCTTGCAATTACCGGAGGAGATTACAGTTGGATATAAAAAACATTGTCGTGAATCGCAGAATAAGGGGATTTCAGTTTTTCTTTCTAATCCCCGTTCTAATCATTCTTTCCGGATGTGTAAAGAAAGAAACAACCTCGGAAATACCTTCCGTAATATCGATTGAAACACTAAGTGAGATCACATCGGAGACCGGGGAAATTGTTTCCGAACCTGTTTCAGAGACTGTTTCGGAGACTGTTTCGGAACCGGAAAGTAATCTGTTGCCGGAGGAAACAGTAGCGGATTCTCCGACACTTTTGTACCAGGGTCATGGTAGTATTCGGATTCAGACAGCAGAAGGGAAGGTAATTTATATTGATCCCTATGCGGGAGACGGATATGACCTTCCGGCAGATTTAATCTTAATCACTCACGGACACTACGACCATACACAGACGAACTTAATCAAGAATAAAAAGGACGATTGCAAGACGGTTACATGGAAAGATGCTCTTACAGACGGTGAGTATCAAAACTTTGATTTTGACTTTGTTTCCGTACAGGCAGTAGAAGCAGGATATAACAAAAATCATAACGTGAAAGAATGCGTGGGATACGTATTAACATTTCCCAACAGTGTGAAGGTATATGTTTCGGGGGATACTTCCAAAACACCTCAGATGGAAAAACTGGAAGATATAGACTATGCGTTTTTCTGTTGTGACGGTGTCTACAACATGGATCCTGCCGAGGCAAGCGAGTGCGCATCTTTAGTCGGTGCGAAACACAGTATCCCGTATCATATGAAACCGGCGGATCCGAAGGACTGTTTTGATCAAACACAGGCAGATGCTTTCGAGGCGGAAGGAAAAATAATTATAAAGCCGGGAGATGAATTACAGCTTACGGTGGAATGATTTGCATAAAAAAATACATTGAATTCTTTTTCAGATTTGTTAATATTAAAGCATAGGTATCGTTAACCTTTTTCAGTTGAAAGAAAGGCAATTTTATGAAACTTATGAAAAAAGCAATAAAGATTATCAAGATTATCGTAATAATAGAGCTGATTCTGACAGGGGTATTTCTGATTATCCATCGGCGCGTGATTAAGGCATGGATTACCGGTAGTGAAATGCCGAAACCACCTAAGTGGCATCCGAATTTCTGCGGTATTAAGAACAGGGAATATCAGGATTTGGGCGAAGAGCTTGAAGAAGAGCTTGAAATTGAATAATAAACCGATTTAGAAAAAGAGACTTCGGTCTCTTTTTTTGCATTTTTCGACATCCTTAAAAATTATGTATCCAACCCCGCTTTATGGGCCTGGCTGTGCTGATACGATCTCGGAATTGTATACTCCCTGCCGTCTTTAATCAGTTTTGCACCAGTCTGATGATAATAGAAGGATACACCAAACCGGTTGCACTGTTCCTTCAGACTTAACACCCAGTCATAATCACATGGTCTGGCCAAAGGTCCGGATTCCCCGCCGACAGAAACATTCTGAATCCGGGATAAATACTTTTCGAGGTGTAATTCTTCCAGCAACGGTTCCGCCATAACAGCCCTGTTTACAAGCGGAAGCGAAAGATAAACCGGAAGCCGTTCATCCGCCATCTGCTGGTTTTCACAGGTGACAGCTATGGTTACATGCTTCCATCCGTCATTCCAGTCACCCGGAAGATTATCCCCAATACGTTCGGGACGTTTTGTAATCATAAAGAATGTGCAGTCAGAGCGTGTCCGAATCATATCCCATGCATCCTGTCGCCAGGAATCCGCATCCTTATGGAAAAAATCGGAAGAAAAACACGTGAAAAAATGAGAGCCGGAAGGAACCTTGTAATACCCCTTATATTCACCGGAACGCAGTTTTCTGATCGGAAGATTGAAGCTGCTTGTTTTCTTAACAATTGTGGAATCCCTTCCTACAGCCTCGTCTTTCCGAAACATATAGCAGTGTGCACATCCCGGACTTACACGTGTACACCCATGCCACAAATTCCACATAAGTGTCTGTGGCGGGCGGGAATCCTGTATCTCATCTGAAAACAGTCTTATTTGTTCCATTATTTCTCCAAAACGAGTCTTTCAAAAACTTTGTAATCTCGTCATTCCTTACCCCAAAGTATAACACTTCCTTCGTTTGTATTATAGCGGGATATATACTGATTTGTTATAATAATCGTGTA